>NZ_JAAMYA010000002.1:0-46203 GCF_011090295.1 Nocardioides convexus
CCTGGTGCAGCAGCACGATCGTTCCCGCGCCCGTCGGAACGTCGATCTCGCGGAGCTCGCCGGTCTCGGCCGGCACGGTGCCGACCGCGGGGATCCACAGGGTGCGCGGCGCGCGCACGCGAACGCCCAGCACGATCACGCCGGTGTCGAGACGTCGCCGGGTGCTGAGCAGTGCTGCTCGCAGCCAGCCGTCGCCCTCGTCGTCGACCCTCGTGACCGCCCGAACGGCCAGGAACCCGAGCAGTCCGCCGCCCACGATCACCAGGTATGAGCGGAACACGACGATCGCGATCACCCACACGAAGCCGAGCAGCGCGAAGATCGCGACGGTGCTGGTGGAGATCGACCCGAACGACTTCCGCTCTCTCGTCTGGCCACCGAGGATCCCGGTCCGTGGCTCCTCGAAGGCGAGCGTCGCTGCTGCCCCGCTCCCCGTCAGGCTCCGCAGCCACCGGTTCCTCGTCTCTGCCGCTTCCTTCTTCATCTTCTGCGCCACCGTCGCGGCCATCACCGCCGCGGCCGCGACGGGTCCGCCGGCGGCGGATGCGCCACCCGCGCTCGAGGCGCCAGCCGACGCGCTCGCCCCACCGCCTGCTGCCTTCGACGCGGCCCCCGCTCCCCCGGCGCCGGATCCTCCGGCACCAGCACCGGGTGCACCCACCTTCGGTGCTCCCGGTCCACCAGGCGCGCCGCCTCCCGGGCCGCCTCCAGCGCCCCGGCCAGCCGATCCGCCCGGCGCCGGCCCAGCGCCCGGCCCGCCGACAGTCGGCTCCGCCTGGCGACCGCGGCCTGGACCCTGGGTCGCCGCCGGCGACGACGCGCCCGGGCCGGACGACGTCTCCTCCTGCGGCGCGCGCTGGGACTGCTTGACCTTCATCCGGTCCGCCGGCGACCGTCCAGGGGCACCGCTCCCCCGCGACGCTGAGTGCGGCGCGGGCGGTCCGCCGGCGAAGTCCGGCGGGACCAGCTTTGCTGACGATCGCGGGCGCCAGCAGCGGCGCGATCGCCAACATGAAGGTGCTCACGACCACGTACAGGCTCGTCTTGAACAGGTCATCGTCGAGGCCGTCACTGACGGCAGCCCACGTCGACCAGTACGCGAGGTTCACCGCGAACGGCATGAGCCAGATCCCGACCAGGAGCGCCGCGAGCGCCCCGAGGACCTTGCGCCACGGCGGGTACAGCCAGAACGCGATCGCGACCGGCACGAGGAGGCCGAAGAAGTTCGCGCCCCACTGCGCGAACGTCATCTCCACGAGCACGATGAACCCGAAGAAGGCGGCGAATCCGAACATCAGCATCGCCACCAGGCCACCGCCGACGGCCGCGAAGAAACCGCCGTCGTGGGGCACGTTGCCCATCAGCCTTGATGAACGACTCCGCCGCAGATCCCGCCTTGTCGTTGCCCTCCTTGCCCAGTGAGCGGGCCAGGCCGGCGAACATGCCCTGCGTGACCATCATGATGGCTGGCGCCATGCCCATCGCGGGCACCGCCCACGGCAGACGTCCCAGGACCTCGCGGGCGAGTGTCACTCCCGACACCGAGGTGTCGGGACCGCCGATCTTGGCAGCGATGAAGATCAGCATGAACGCGAGCACGATCAGGCCCAGAGCGAAGGTGACGGCGTACTGCTTGGCCCACCAGTCCATGTCGTAACCGGGCTTGGCGACGTGGCTGGTGGCGTCGGTGATCTTGTCCATGATCCAGACCGTTGCCTCGGCGGCGGACTTCGCCCACTCCTCGGCCATGTTCGACGGGCTGAACGATGCGATCGAGTCGATGGCCTGCGCTAGTGCGTCGAGGCTCTCCTTGAGCCCCTTCAGCGGCGCCGACACCGTGTCCGCGACGCCCCCGGTCACGTCGTCGACCTTGTTGCAGACGCTTTGAACACCAGCCTTCTCGCAGGCCGCGTTCTTGATGTCGCCCGCCTTGTCGCCGACCTCGTCGACGCCGTCCTTGACGCACTTGACGGGACTGCTGATGCAGTCGCCTAGGTCGGCTCGCGGGCGCGGGCCGGCTTCCGGTGCCGCCTGCGCGGATCCAGGGCCTGCGGCGAGCAGCGAGACGATCAGCGCCAGCGCCGCGATCACCCTGCTCATGCGCCCGGCTCCTTGCCGAGCAGGTCGGTGGGCCACGCCTCGCTGTAGCCCTTGAACAGCAGCCACCCGCCGTCACCGAACAGGTCGGCTCGCTCCTGCAGGCTCACGTTGGGCCGCAGCAGGTCCTTGGGGGTCGGGACGTCCTTCTCCGGCCATTCCCACTTGTCGTCGACGGCGAGACGCCAGTCGTTGGCCGCCCACTTCCAGCGAAGCGGGTACACGTTCCACTTCACCCTCAGGTTGTCGATGTGGGTGGGCGAGCCGATCCCTTCGATGCACGGTGCCCAGGTCAGCACCCACACGTCGGTCGGGGGCGTCGGGATCGGCGCGTCGCTGTTGTTGGTCTGTAGCGCGTCGCCGCGCATCGTCCGGTACATGCCGTACTGCGGCAGGCACTCGTTGTAGAACCGGTCTCCCGGCTCCCCGTCGAGTGGCTGGCCGTTGCCATCGAGGCCGTCGCGCGCTTGCGCCGCGGCGATCACCTCGTCGATGTCGGAGGCCTTGTCATAGCCGAACTCCTTCTGCACCGCGGCGCGGTCGGGGGCAGCAGGCTCGTAGCCGGCGGTGCGGGTCGCTTCCAGGCTCGCTGCGGACGCCTCGACGGCACCGGCGAGGGTCTGGGGGAAGCCCCGCGGGACCCCGCCCACCTCTCGGGTGGCCAGGTCGAACGTCGCGGTCGCGTCGCCGACCGCTAGGCCCTTGGGCAGCGGTGCCGGACCCGGGTCTGCGGTCGTTGGCTTGTCGTCGCCACCGGTCAGGACGGTGACCGCGACCACGAAGGCCACGACGAGGGCGAGGAGCGCCAGGAGTAGCCCTCCCCTGCGCCGCTTCGGTGGGCCGGCCACGGTCTCCTGGCCGGTCTGTGTTGTGGTTGCCATCGCTGCGTTTCCCTTGCCGTGTTGGGTCGGATCGGAGGGTTCGAGGCCGTCAGGCTGGTGACGAGCGCGGCCACGAGCGGGCCACCCACGACCATCACGATCGCCCGCAGGTCCCACTGCACGACGGTCGCCAGGCTGAGCGGGCGAGCCAGGACGTAGGTGCCGGCGCCGGGCGTCGTGGCGCCCGTACGCCGACACGACGAGCCCCGCGAAGACCGCGGCGATCACGGTCGCTGTCATCGCCGCACCCTCTCGCCCCACATGGTCGCGGGGCTCATCAGAACCCCACGAACACGAGGTAGATCGCGGGAACCATCGCGACGCCGACGATCGCGCCACCGTTCCAGATCAGGTCGGTGCGCACGTCGTCGAGGTCGGAGCCGTACTTGCCCTTCTTGGCCTTCGCGAACTTCGTGATGTTGATGATCAGCTGCGCACCGAGGTAGCAGAACGCCAGCGCCCAGATCAGCCCGAGGATCTTGCCGACCCGGGACTGCAGCAGGTCGGTGAACGGCCCGAAGTTCGGGCTGACGCCTTGGAAGGGGTTGTACTTCTCCGCCTCGATGATCAGCGGCAGGGTCGACAGCAGGTCGTGCATCAGTGGGTCTCCTCGATGTGTGGGCTAGCCGGTGCGGGATGGTCCAGACGCGACGCCACCGCGGCGGCCGCCCGGAGGTAGGCACGCTGCGTGGCCTTCGCGAGCGCGGAGTAGCGGATCTGGTCCGCTCCCAGCGCGGGGTCGTTGGGAATGACGACGACGTCGCGGCGTTCGGTTCCGAACTCCCGCTGCAGGCTCGGCGCTGTAGGCGAGGTTCGCGGGGTCCGCCTCGGAGACGATGACGACGGCGTTCTGGACCAGGTGGGCCGAACGCTGGTCGCGCGCGCGGAGCCCCTGCAGCATCTCCCGCGCGGCCTCCGCGTGGTCGCGCCGATTCACCATCGGGACCACGAGGACGTCGGCTCGGTCGATCATCCGCGTCCAGTTGGGAGCGGTCTCCTCGTTCCCGGAGTCGACGAACGTCAGGCGGTAGTACTTCGTCACCACGCGCCAGATCGCGTCGAAGTCTTGCTCGGTGATCCGTTGCTGGTTCGGCAGCAGGTGCGCCGCCGAGGGCAGCACGTCGTAGCGGTCCTCGCTCTGGTGGTGCACGAACCGGGCGAGGTCGGCGACCCGCGCGTCGGTGTGCAGCAGGCTCTTCGGCCCGCGGTAGCAGGTCGAGGACCGTCGCCTGGTGGCGAGCCTGCTCGGTGCGCCAGCCCAGGGAGCCGCGGGTGGTGTTGTTGCACCAGGCGAGCACGCCGGACCCGCCGCGGCGTGCGAACAGCGCGGACAGCGCGATCGTCGTGGGCGACTTCGACGCCCCGCCCTTCGGGTTCGCCACGGCGATCGTGCGTGGACCGACCCACAGTCGGCTGATCTCTCGGCCGTCGGCTTGCTCGGCGCGCGCGGCCTCGTCGAGTCTCGTCGCCGATCCCGAGCTTCGCGAGGAACCTCCGCCAGCCTCCGGCCGGCGGTGCGTCGGTCTCCTGCTGGGTCAGGAACGACCGTGAGAGCGGCGCGACCTCCGGGGCGCCGCTCGGCGGTGCGGGCGGTCCCGCACCATCCAGGCCGGCCGTCTGGCCGGCGGCTTGGTTGGCGCCGCGGGCCGCTGCCCTGTTGGCCGCCGCTCTGGCCTGCGCCACCCACAGATCGGGAAGGCTCCGCGCCCGCCTCCTCCTGAGGAGCCGCCGGAGGCGGGACGCTCGCCTCCTCCTGCACCGGCGGCCCGGACGGCTCAGCCGACGAGTCCGGTTCCGGCTCCGCTGCAGCGTGCTGCGGCGGGGCAAGCCCGCGCTGGGTGAACTGGCGACCGCTGATGAGGTCTTCGGGCTCCACGAGAAAGCACTCCCTGTCAGGTCCGAGAGCGGGGCAAATGCCCCCTCTAACAGTGTGTGTCAGACCAGTGTCACAGACACCGCCGACTCTTCGATATCGCGTTCTTCCCCGATCTGGCGTTGCCAGACCTTCGAAGCACACCCTACTCTCTCTATAGCCTATCGTCCACGATGTACCCGTTACTATCTATTCCGACCAATGTCTAGTCACGAATGCGGGTTGATATGCACACCGAGCCCGAAGTACGGCACCCTGAGCGCGTGCCGCGCTCCGTCATCACCACCTGGCAGCCCGAGTCGCTACGTGAGCGGCTGGCGGCCCGCGGATGGAGCATCGGTCAGTTCGCGATAGCGATGGACACCACCGTCGCCGCGGTCAATAACTGGCTCTACGGGGGCGCCCCGTCGCCTGGGACGCTGCGTCGCATCGCCGCGACCCTCGAGGTCGACACCACCGACCTCGCGCCGATGAGCACGGAGCCCACTCTCCACGAGTACCGCTGGCACGCCGGCCTCACCGCCGCCGAGCCTGGCGGAGCGGATCGGCCTGTCTGCTAACCGGACCAGCGTCATCCTCCGAGGTGAGGGCCGCATTAGCGCCCCTGACGCTTGGGCGGCCGCGCTCGGCTTGTCACCAGATGTGGTAATCGCCGCCTGGGAGGCCACCCGCCGCCAGGCAATGCCGTCGTAGGCCCTGTCAATCCCTGCCTACACTTCATCGACTTCCACTCTCGGGAAAGACGCTCATCGTGGCCAAGAAGGCTCGCCGCGGCCGCCACCTTCCTCCTGTTGGCCCCGCTCATCTTCATCGTCGTCGTCGCCTCGAACCCGATGACGAACGCCTGCCAGCCCAGCGCAGCGAACATGCCCGGTCTCCCGACCACGCCGGCCACGGGCACCGTCACCGTCGCGCACGCCAACATCAAGGTGAACCTCTCGCTGCCGGCCTACCGCGCCGACCTCGCCACGGTCGTCGAGGACCGCCCCGACTTCGTCACCCTCAACGAGATCTCCAACCGCAGCAACGCAGGCTCTCGCGCCGGCCGGGTACGCCGCCCACCGCGATCCCCGGCCGGCCGACCTCAGCCGCGGTGCCGCTGGCCAGGCCATGTCCACCGCCGTCCTGTGGCGCACCGACACCTGGAACAAGATCGCCGGCGGCCGCGTCCTCCTGGTGCCCTCCGGCCCCCAGAAGTGGGACGCGGGACGCTCCGCGACATGGGCCACCCTGCAGAACCGCGATGGCGGCGTGGTCTCTGTGGTCTCGGTGCACATGATGGTCAACCCGAAGGCCAGCGCTGCTCGCCAAGCCATCTACCGCGCCGCGATGGACAAAGCTCAGCGCCCTGGTCGGCACCCTCGCCAAAGACGGACTGGTCTTCGTCGCCGGCGACTTCAACGCACAGTGGTCCTCCAACGACTCCTGGGGTCCACGGCGGATGCTCCGCCCCGCCGGTCTGCTCACCACCATGGACGTCTTCGGCAAGCAGACCACCCACGACGGCGGCGGCGTCATCGACTACCTGTTCTTCCAGGGCGCGCAGGTCAACGCCACGCGCCAGTGGCTGCGCGAGCCTGAACTCCGACCACAAGATGCTGGCCGGCACCTTCGACATCAAGGCCCAGGACCCCGCGGCGACGACGTCGACGACCACCGCCGCACCCATCAGCCTCGCCTCCGGCACCACCGTCGCGGACCTCAACGCCCAGCAGACCCGCAACGCAGCGGCGATCGTTGCCGAGGGCACCGCCCGCCGGATCCCGTCCCAGGGCATCGTCGTGGCGCTCGCGACCGCCAGCCAGGAATCGAACTTCCGCAACTACGCCAACGACGGGCGCGGCGGTGACCTGGCGCCCGAGCAGCGCGGCATCGCCCGCTCCCTGAGCCTTCCCCACGAGGCCGTCGGCACCGATCACGGCTCCCTCGGCATCATGCAGCAGCAGTGGCCGTGGTGGGGCACGATGGAAGAGGCTGATGAGCCCCCGCACCGCGGCGGGCAAGTTCTACGAGGCTCTGCAGAAGGTCGACGGCTGGCAGACCAAGTCCGTCGCCGCGGCCGCCCAGGCCGTGCAGCGCTCCGCGTTCCCCGACGCCTACGCCGACGACGAGCCCCGGGCACGGCAGATCCTCGCCAACCTCGATCCCGAGGCCGCGCTGCAACTGGTCTCGGCCGCCACCGGCGGCGACTGCACCACCCCCGCCGGCGGCGACACGCAGTGCGCGCCAACCCAGTCCCCCGCCGAGGAGGGCCTGACTCCTGACGCGCTGCTCGTCCTGCGGTGCGTGAACTCCACGTTCGGCGAGCACACCTACGGAGGCGTCGGAAACCGCGCCTCCAACCCCGGCTCGGACCACCCCAGCGGCCGCGCCGTCGACGTCATGATCAACGACTGGTCGACCCCGAAGGGCATCGCTGCCGGCGACGCGATCGCCGCCTGGCTCACCCAGCACTACCGGGAGCTCGGCATCACCTACGTCATCTGGCGCGCCCGGATCTGGAACCCCGGTTCGGGCTGGCGGCCCTACCGCCACCCCTCGGGCGCCACCGACCCCACTTCGCTCCACATGGACCACGTGCACGCCTCCGTCAAGGGCAACGCCGGAACCGGCTTCGCCCTCGCCGCAAGCGGCCGCATCGTCGTCCCGCTCCCGGCCGGCACCTACACCGACCTGCACAACTACGGACGCTCCGGCACACACTGGTCCAGCACCCACACCGGCACCGACCTGTCCTCGCCCTGCGGGACGCCGGTGTCCGCGGCCACCGACGGCACCGTTGAGATCACCCATCCCGCCTGGGCCGGGCGCTGGCTGCTCACCATCAGCACCGGCACGGGTCAGGCTCTCGACGTCCTACGCGCACATGAGCGCCCTCAACGTCCGTGCCGGACAGCAAGTCCGTGCCGGACGAACTCGTCGGTCGCGTCGGTTCGGAGGGCAACTCCACCGGCTGTCACCTCCACCTCGAGGTCCGGCCCAACGGCAAGGACACCGTCGACCCGTCACCCTGGCTCGCCGAGCGTGCCCGATGACCACCCAGCCACCCACCGGAGGATCCACCGTGACCACCTGGACCAAGATCATCTGGGCGCTGGTCGCCGTCGTCATCGCCTTCACGCTCGTCCAAGTTTGCTCACCCGTGGCCACGAAGCGGCCGACGCTCCCGCGACCGCCCCGAGCCCCTCGTCATCGGAGACGGCAGGCGACAACCCCTCCCCCGCCGTCTCAGGCGCGGTCGGCGACCCCGCGCACGGCGAGGATCCCGCCGCTCTGCCGAGCGGTGTCGGCGCCTCGACCTGGCAGGCCACGGCTCGATCCTTCGCGGCCGCGTTCACGAACACCGACGGCGGCAAGGACGCCTGGCGCGCCCGGCTGCGCACCTTGGTGGCGCCCTCGCTCGACGAGGCCTACGCCGAGACCGACCTCTCGCTCGTACCGACCGCCACGTTCCTCCGGATCCTGGGCGGTCGAAGCGTGCCGAGCGAGGAGCCGACCTACTCGACACTCGCGGTCTACACCGGTGGCCTCCAGACTCGATCTCACTCTCTCCCAGGACCCCACCACCCACCGCTGGGTGGTCGTCACCGTCGTACCGAAGGAGACCTCATGACCGCCCTGCGATGGATGCTTCGCCACTGGTTCCTGAGCCTGTGGCTCATCGTGACGCTCGTCGGCACCGCCGCCATCTTCGCCTGGGCGGCCGCCGACGTGCTGAGCCACCATGCCGAGTGCGCCACCCGGCACGCCGCCACGTGCCCGCCCGGGGGCCAAGACCAGGGCCCAGGCCGATGAACGCCTCCCAGCCTGACCAGAGTGATCGCGGTCGTCCGTCCGGACGGCTCGGCCACCATCACCCTCGGGGAGCACGTCCACGAGGTGCCGACCACCGACCCGACCGAAGCCATCGACACCGTGTTGTCGCTGGTCTCCGCCGAGGCGCGGATCACCGCGCGCCCGCTCGAGTCTGCAGGCCCAGCAAGGCAACGGCGCCGTCACCACCCTGTACGTCGACGTGGACGGCACAGTCGTCGAGGACCGCGCACTTCTGACCGCGCCTGCTCCAGACGTCCCGGCACCGCGCCGCGCCCGGCGGCGTGACCGGAGAGCCGCCGCGGCGAGTGCCGAAACCGGCCAGGTCGACCACGTCGACGCCGTCGATCACGTCGACGCCCACGACCTCGAGGACGCCGGCGCGGCCGATTCCAGGCTGGAATCGGGCGCCTGACGACCAGGTCGCTCCCCCCGCAGACGACTGGCCAACCGGGGCCGATGCGGCCGGTCCGGAGCCCTCGGACAACCGCTCGCCCTCCGACAGGCGCCGTCCCACCATCGTTCTTGCTGGCGTCGCCGTCATCGCCCTCCTGGCCGCGGGCGGTGCTGCCGCGCTCACGGCAGGGCGCAGTGACGACCCGGACGCCCCCAACCGGCCCGCAGCGTCCACCAGGCTCGCCCCTGGACGCAACGACCGCGGCGCCCACGCCGACCCCAACGGCGGTCGTCCTCGCAGCCCCGCCCAAGGTCGGCGTCAAGGCACCGCGACCGGGCCGGCTGGTCATGACGATCGCCGGCATTCCCGCCGGCCGCGCCATCGTCCTCACGATCGACCCGCGTCGCGGGCCCGCCCGTACGGTCCGCCTGCTCGCATCAGGCTCGGCCGACCGTCCATGCCGTCGCCGGCCTGCCGGCCGGCCGCGCACGGTGGACCGTTCGCGTCGCCGGCTACCGCACCGCGCAGGGCATCGCGCGGGTCCTCGCGCCCCCTCCCCCGGCGCCGCCGGCCGTCTCCAGCCCGGAGCCGGCCGCCCCGCCCACCTATGACCCCCCGCCCGCCACGTCGAAGCCGCCCAAAAGGGCGGCCGCGGCGGTGGCGGCGGCGGTGGCACCAGCCCCGTCGATCCCTCGACCGTGCAGACCGCTCCCGTCGGCTGAGCAACCGGTCACCCATCTCTCGGAAGGAACCCGTCATGACACCACGCAACGACCGGCCCCGCTCTCGCCCGCGGCGCGGACTTCACCGCACGCTCGTCGCCCTCCTGGCCACGGTGCTGCTCGCCGGCCTCACCACGGTGCTCACACCGACACCGGCGCACGCCGTGTCGCGGTGGGCCGGCTACTCGATCAAGGCCGGCCGGACCGCTGATGACAAGCTGGATCGGGGGCTACAAGGCTCAACTCGACCCGGCTGTACCAGTACCAGCCGAACGCCCTGCGCAACACCAAGGGCTACCGCGCCGGGATCACCGTCGTCGGCCGGCGGCTGAACACCCGGACCACGCCGGCCGAGGTCCAGCGTGCGGCGTACGTGCTGTCGCGGTACGGCGCCTACTCGAGCTCGGCGCAGGCCGCCGCGGTCGACGCCGCGACCTACCACTACCTGTGGGGCGGGACTCTGGCCTGGACCGGCAAGCGCGGCGCGCAGCGGATCCGGCAGACCGGCTCCCACGCCGCCCAGGTCCGCTCCCTGACCCGGCAGATGATCGCGACCGCGAACATCCACGCCGGCCCGGTCCGGGTCGGCGTCAGCGCCCCGGCCACGACCGTCGGCGGGTACGTCACCGTCACGGTGACGGTCGTCGACGGCGGCGGCTACCGACAGGCACGTGCGAAGGTCCGCGCGACCTTCCGGGGCAAGAGCATGGACGGCACGACCGACTCCCGCGGCCAGGCCCGCTTCCAGTTCCCCGCCGGCGCCGGCGGGACCGCCACCGTGACCGGCGCCGCTCTCGGCGTGCCGTCGCACTACCTCCAGGTCAAGCGCGCCAGGTCCTCGCGGCAGGCGAACGCGATCATCGCCGGCCGCAAGACTCAACGTCGCCCGGTCGACCACGGTGCGGATCTCGGGCAACCAGGCGTTGGCGATCGCCTCGACGGCATCGATCGTGACCAACCGGCAGACCTCGACCGTCCGGTTCACCGTGAACGGTCTCGGCGGCTCTCAGACCGCGACGACCGACACCTTCGGCCCGTTCTCGTCTGCCTCGGCGGCCTCGTGCACCGGCACGGTGCGGGCGCGTCGTACGCAGACGATCACCGGGAACGGGACGTTCACCTCTCCGGCTGCGCCGGCGCAGCCCACGGCCGGCTACTACAAGCGGCGGGTGACCTTGTCCGGCAACAGCCTGAACAACCCGACCAGCACGTGCGGGGCGCTGTTCACCAACCGCGCCGTCGTCACCGCCACCTACCGCCGGGTCGGTGACATCAGCCGCACGCTCGGGTCGACCATCAGCGCCCGCGTCGGCCTCAGCGGCCTGCCGAACACCAACCCGGTCAGCGTCGGGATCTTCGCCTACGGACCCTTCTCGTCCTCGGCGGCCGCCACCTGCACCAGACTCGAAGCAGAGCCTGGGCGCGAGTCGTGACCTTCCGGGGCAACACCACCATCGACGCACCGGCCTGGAAGCCCACCAAGCGCGGCGTGTACGTCGTGCAGGTCAGCGTCCCCGGCACCGAGACTCACCACGAGCGCGAAGACGCCCTGTGGCGGCTCCTACGGCTCCGTCCTCATCAAGTGACCGCGACGCCGGCGGCCTGGGCACTTCCCCTGGGTCGCCGGCGACACGCCGACGCCTCGGTCATCCGGGGTTGTAACAGTTACGTCCCTCAGGATTAGGACCATGCCCCAGCCTCACCGTGGAGAACGAGTCCTTCTCGGGACCCGAGTGCCTCTGGATATGGGCGACACTGTCAAGGCCGTCGCGAAGCGCAAGGGTTTCCGCTCCGTCAGCGACTACCTGCTGTGCCTCGTCGCTGACGACGTTGAGTACGAGATCGAGGACCCCCGAAACGTCCACGATCATCCGGGTCGCCGCTGACCGGATGACCTTCGGGGCAGCGCCCCGAAAACATCAAAGGCCAGTCGCTACCACGACTGACCTTGATGTGAGAACCGAGCCTACCAACTCGGCCCCCTGCAAGCCCTCACAGATCTCACTGAGGAGGCGGCTTTGTGCTGCCCACGATAACACCCAAACCGGTATCCAGGCCGCACCTGTGTGTGCGCGATTCTGACCGGAATCACCCCGCCCCTAGGCCGGAGTCATGACCGCGGCCGCGGACGCGGCGGGTCACGCTCTCGTGCTCGCCGGCGAGCAGTGGGCCGGCCTCGCGGTGCGCCTGGCCGCCCGCGGCCGGATGCGTGTGTCCCGCAACGGCCGCGACTACGCACTACGTGGCGAGCGGTTCGTCACCGTCGAGTCGCCCAACCAGCCGGCCGCGGTGATGGTCTACGACCGCGACGGATGCGCGCCCGTGCTGTTCCTCGACCTGGACAGCCACGACCTCGGTGCCGGTGCGGTCGACCGCGACCACGCGACGATCACCACGCTCCTGCGGCGGACCGGAGCGGCATGGTTCTCCGACCGCTCCCCCAACGGCGGCCGCCACATCTACATCCCCCTCGAGACGCCCTTGCCCTACCCGGACGCCCGGGCAGTCATGGCGAGGTTCCGCGCCCTCGCGCCGACCCTCGACCCCCAGCCGATGCTTGGCCTCACCGCGGGGTGCATCCGCCCACCCGGCGCCCGTCACCGCACCGGTGGCCACCAGGCTGCTCGCGGCCGCCGCCCACGCCCCGCACGACGACGGTGCCGCCCTACTCGGCGCCGCCGTCGCGGCACTCGACGCGCCCACCACGTCGACGGCGTGGCAGCGCCTGGTCGACGAGCTCCCGGCCGCCGCCCCCTCCGAGGCCGTCACAGTCCCTCACAGCCCCGTAGAAGGCCTCCAGGGCCCCCAGGACCCCGCAGAGGCGTCCCTGGAGCCCCTGGGCCGCTTCACGGCCCCCGACGAGCGCTACCAGCACATCGCGCGGACCGGTGAGTACGACACCACCCGCTACGCCTCCCCCTCCGAGGCCCGCCAGGCCGTCATCTGGGCCTGCGTCGCCTCCGGCTGGCAGACTCGTCGACGTCGTACGCCGCACCAGCGACGGCACCTGGCCAGGCCTGGCCAGCCTTCTACGCCCGCTACCCCGCCCCCCCACCGTCACCGCGCCCTCACCCGCGACTGGCGCAACGCGATCACCCACGAAAACGCCGGCGAGAACGCGCACACTCCCAGCCTGTCCACCAAAGCACCACTAGCCCGCAAGAAACACAGCGGGGGGCACCCCCCACCCCTACGAGCCCGGGGCACACCAACCGCACCGTCCGCGAATGGACCGCGGCCGTAGACCTGCTGACCGGACCACAGACGCACATCGCCGACCGCATGGTCCTGTGGGCCCTCGCTGAAGCCGCCGCACTGACCGGCGACCTCAACGTCGAGTTCGGAAACCGCGCCCTCGCCGTGGCCACCGGCCTCGACCAGTCGACAGTCGGGCGCGCGCTCAACCGCCTCCTCGCCGAGCCCCTGGACCGCCGGCTGATCGACCGCGTCCGCGAAGCCCACGGCGTCCGCGCCCACACCTGGTCCCTCAGGATCCCGCCCCTGCTCGCACCGGCAGTGGCCGCCAAGCCGTGGCGACGCGGCCGCATCCACGCGATCCGCCCCGCTTTCCGCGAGACTCGGCCCGATCGCCGCGTTCGCCTACGCCGCACTGGAGCAACTGGACGAGCCCATCAACGGCCGAGAGCTCGCCCCGCTCGCCGGCGCCAGCGTCGCCGCGACCTACGACGCGCTCAACACGCTCGCAAAGCCTGGGGCCTCGTCGACCGCATCCCCGCAGGATGGACCCTCTCCCCCACCGCGGCCACCACCCTCCAGCAGGCTCGCCGAAGCCTGGGGCATCGTCGACCAGATCCGCGCGCAGATCGAGCGGTACCGCGCCGAGCGCCGCTCCTGGTGGATCCGCCTTGGCCTCGTCGACCGCATCCCCCGCTACCTCCGCCTCGTCCAGGACAAACCCGACATCCCGTACGCCGGCGAACCCCCGATCCCGGTCCCTCCCCCAACGGCGGCCATCCGCCGTCCGCCGAAGACCTCGTAGCTCAGGTCCTCGGTGGCACCCTGATCTCGACGAACTCCGCCTAGCGGCCACCCAGCACGAAGCAGCCCACCTGAAGGAGCACCCCGTCATGGCCAAGCAGCGTCGCCGGTCGCGCGAAGAGATCATCGCCAAACGCGCCGCGGACCGCGCCCTGACCCGGCGCCGGCCGGTGACCACATTCGTCATCGGACCCACGACTGCGCTCGAGGACCTCAGCGCCGACGTGCGCCGAACCGTGGCGGCACTCGAGGATCTCGACCACCAGGCTCAGCGAGCGAGGATGGGCGTTCTCCGAGCTCTACTCCGAGTACTACCAGACCGTGTGGACCTACAGGCCCGACCACATCCTCCTGGCGCTCATCACGCTCGCCCACTCCGCCGACGACGACGGCCCCATGACAGACACCGTCGGCCGAGCGGCCGACTTCACCTTCGGTCCGGAGGTCTTCGACCCCGCCAGCAACCATCCCGACACCGGCAGACCGTTCGACCCCGAGCACGACGACCCCGGAGAGCCTTCGAACCCGAGGCTCGTCGACTCGCAACACGGCATCTCCGCAGATGCACTTCTTCCCGAGCCTGGAACGCCGCGGACTCCTCGGGCCGGCCTGAGAAGCCCAAGCCCCCCTGACTGCCGCGCGATTCCAGCCTGGAATCGCCCCAGCCGCCGGAAGGTGATTCCAGCAGGAATCACCCCAAACTGCAGCGCCCCTCCGGGGCTCTGAACGCGGCGCCTGCGGCGCCCTGAGACTCATCGAGTTTCTTCCTCCCCGGGCTCACGATTATGAGCCGCGGCCACCTCCGCGCAACCCCCGCGCTACGCGCCGGCGCCTCCGGTCGGCGCTCGCAAGGCTCGCTTATTTCCTCCCTCCCGGCCCCGGTCCCGGGGTTGCACTCCGGCGTCCCATCGCGGCTCGTAATCGCTCTTTGCCCGGGGCGGGCGAAACAGGGTCGGCAACGCAGACGCAGGCCCCCCGGTACCCCAGGGCAGAAAGGGTCCACCGTGACCACGACGCAGAACACCAAGAAGAACCCCAACCAGGCCACGTGGGAGGCCGGGACGCTCGTGCACGTCGCCCCGGGCGACCTCCTGGTCGATCGCAACATCCGCAGCGTCCCGAAGGATGCCGCGTTCAAGGACCTGGTGACCTCGATCAAGGCCCACGGCGTCCAGGTGCCGATCACCGGCCGGATCCACGACAGCGGGAGCCTGATCGTGAAGATGGGCCAGCGCCGCACCCTCGCGGCCATCGAGGCCGGGCGCGAGACCGTGCCCGTGTTCGTCCAGGACCACGACTCCACCGAGAAGGAAGACGAGATCCAGCGCATCGTCACCCAGCGCGACGAGAACCACCACCGCTCCGGCCTCACTCAGCACGACGAGCCTGAACTACATCGCCGGTCTCGCTGACCTCGGCGTCAGCGCGGCCCAGATCGCCAAGCAGAGCGCCGGTCTGACCACGAACCAGGTCAAGGACGCCCTGACCGTCACCGGGTCGAAGTTGGCCTCCGGAGCGGCCGAGCGGTACGACCTCAGCCTTGACCAGTTGGCGGCCGTCGCAGAGTTCGAGGACGACAGCGAGGCCGTCACGGCGCTGATCGCCGCCGCGACCACCGGCCGGTTCGACCACACGCTCGCCCAGGCCCGGCAGACCCGGGACTGGAACCTGGCGAAGGAGGCGCTGGTCAAGGACCTGACCGACGCGGGCCTGACCATCATCGATGAGCCGGGCTACCCCTCCCCCACCAAGAGCCTCGCCCGGCTGGCGGTCTCCGCCGAGGACGACACCCCGCTCAGCGAGGTTGAGCACGAGGACTGCCCCGGGCACGTCGTGTGGATCGGGCGTCGTGAGGTCGAGGTCGACAAGAACGGCAAGCCGGTCGTGCTGCCGCCCGAGCCCAGCATCGAAGCGCCCGACGCGCCCTACGACCTGGACGACCACTACTGGTTCGTCAACGAGCCCGACGACTACGAGGGAGACGACCCCCGCGCCGGTATCGCGCCCGACGTGCTCGCCGCCTACGACGAGGCCCAGGCCGAGTACGACAAGGCGGTGGACGAGTACCAGAAGGCGCTGGCCAAGGCCCGCGCCGGATCGCGCCGGGTCACCCTCCCGGCGGCCATCTACGGGTGCCGGGAGTGGGCCGAGCGCGGCCACCACGACCCGCACGCCTACCACTCCCCCAGCACCAGCAAGCCGAAGGCCTCCGAGATGAGCGAAGCCGAGCGGGAGGAAGCCAAGAAGGCCCGCAAGGTGGTCATCGACAACAACAAGGCCTGGGCACCCGCGCTCGACGTGCGGCGCGAGTACGTCGCGAACCTCGCCAAGGCCAAGACCCCGCCCAAGGGCACGCAGAAGTTCCTCGCCACCGCGCTGACCGAGGACGCCCGTCTCATCAGCGACGTCACCGCCCGCCACCTCGCGGGCGACTGGCTCGGCCTCAACGCGAAGAACACGCCCAAGGCCGCGATCGAGAAGGCCACCGACAACCGCGCCCTGGTCATGACCCTGATCCGGGTGCTCGCCGCCTACGAAGCACCGCTCGGCGGGCAGTTCGGCCGTGGCGAGTGGCGCCGTGACGGCACCAACAACGCCACCGGCCGCTACCTGCGGTTCCTGGAGAGCACCGGCTACGCGCTCTCCGAGGTGGAGAAGTTCGCCATCAGCAAGAAGACCGCCTAGCACGACGGCGGTCCCCTGTGGGCCCGGTCCTCAAGCCCGGGCCCACAGGGCCCGGGCGGCTGTCCGAGCCTCCCGGGCATCGAGCCCGGAAACCCGGGTGATTCCAAGCGGAATCACCTCCTCGGCACAGCCCCGGCGCGCCTCCACCGAACTGGCGCGCCGCAGTCTCATACTTCATGTATTACCGGCAATGGAGGTAAATGATGGCCAGCAAGAAGGGTCTCGGGGCCGCGGGAGCACAACTGCTCTCCCGGCCCTCTGGAGCCACGAAGAAGACGCCAGTCCAGCCGCCGGGCGATTCCGGCCGGAATCACCCCGACGAGCGCGCCGCGCCTGAGGGCGTCGGGGCTGCGCCCCGCGCTGGCAGCGTCGTCCATGCCCTGCGCCAGAGCGAGACCGGGGGAGAGGTCGTCCGCCGATTGCCGATCAGCGACGTGGCACCCCACCCCGAGAACCCCCGTGAATCCCTAGGCGATCTCGACGGCCTCGTAGCCTCCATCGCACAGGCTCGGCCAGCCTGCAGCCCGCGATCGTCGTCACCCGTGAGGACTTCGTTGCCGCCCACCCACGGTGGGTCGACCGTTTCCCGGACAAGCCGTGGGTCGTCGTCGCCGGCCACCGCCGGCGCGAGGCCGCCGACGTGGCTGGGATCGGCTACCTAGAGGCCATCGTCAGGCCCGGCGGCGACAAGGTCACCGACTACCTGACCTTCCACGCCGAGAACGTGCACCGCTCCGGCTTGACGGCCATCGGTGAGGCGCGGATCTTCTCGATGCTGGTCGACGCCGGCCAGGGGCAGCGGATGATCGCAGGCTCGTCTCGGAGTCAGCCAGGGTCAGGTCTCCAAGCGGCTCGCCCTCCTGAAACTCCCCATCGAGGTGCAGGACGCCATCAGCCGGGACGAGATCTCCGTCGCCGACGCCCTCGCTCTGACCGGCGTGCTCCCCGCCGACCAGACTCGACGTGTGGCAGCGAGCCCAGCGTGACCGCCTTCCCATCGCGAGCGTGGTCCAGCGCCACCAGCGCGCCGCTGAACAGCGCCGCGCGATCGCCAAGGCCCGCAAGGCCGCCGACGTTGAAGGCGTCCCCCTGGTCGAAGACCCCACCGCCGAGTGGGGGAGTGGCGCGAGCGGCGCAGTCCGACACCGCGTCTACGGCAACGATGAGATCGAGGCCGCGCGCGCCGCGGGCAACCTCCGCGCTCAGCCGACGCCCCACGGCATCGACTACTACAGGCTCCGTCCCGGTTCGCGACGAACGCGAACCAAGTGCCGATGACCCTGCCGAGAAGAAGGAGCGGGACAAGGCCCGCAAAGCCTTCGCACCGAGGCCGCCGGCAACTACGTGCACCGCGAGCCCACTGCCGGCGAGGCCGCCGACGCGCTCGCCGACAGGATCCTCTTCCACGCCGGCGACTACGCCGCTTGCCTCAAGCCTGGTGCACAAGTGGCTCGGCGACAAAGCTCGGAGAGCACCGTGACGACGCCTACCGGTGGGCCGAAACCCTTCGCGGGCGTGACATCAAGGAGCGCCGGTGGGCGGCGTGGGCGATGAGCGTCGCGCACGCCGAGCCTGCGCGCCCGCTACACCCACGTTCCCTGGGACGCCGACCAGGTCGCCTACCTGAGTGCCCTGCGACTCGGCGTCGGTTACCAGCCGACCGCCTGGGAGCAGGCGCGGCTCGACGCCGCCAAGGCCCGTGCGGCCAGGGTCAACGACTCCGATGCCCGCGATTCGACGGAGGTCAGCAAGTGAGCGTCCTGACCATCGCCAATCAGGCTGGCTCGTCCGGCAAGACCACCACCGCGGTCAACCTCGCTGCGCTGCTCGCCCGGGAGGGCAACTCCGTGCGGCTCATCGACCTCGACGGCCAGGCCAACACCACCTACTGGCTCGGCATCGCCCTGGAGGAGGTCACTGCCTCCAGCGGGGACATCCTCCTGCGCCAGGCGACGATCGCCCAGGCCGCCCTGCCCACCGGCGTTCCCGGCCTTGAGGTGGTCCCCGCCACCCGCGAGACTCGACAGTCTGGCTATCGCGCTGGGGCGCGAGCTCGGGCCCGAGCAGCGGCTGCGGCTCGCGATCGAGGCCGCACCTCCGGCGGACATCACGATCATCGACTGCCCTGGCGCGCTCAGCATCCTGACCGTCGCCGCGCTCGTGGCCTCCGACGCGGTGCTCACCGTCGCCAACCCGACAGTGAAGGAGATCGCCGGCATCCCCCGCTGGAGCAGACGATCGTCGACGTCGCCGACGCCTACAACCCCAAGCTCGCGCTACGGGGCATCGTTCCCACCAACGTTCCGCCGGCCTCGGCCGGGGCCCTCTACGTCCAGGCGTTGGAGATGCTGAGCAACGCCTACGGCGAGACTCGTCACCCCGCCCGTGCGCCGCTCGGTGCGAGTGCCGGAGGCATACAGCCACCAGCCTGCCCCTTCCGGACCACTCACCCAACGAGCCGATCACCGACGACTACCGCGCCGTCTTGAAGTACCTGCAGAACCGAGGCGTCCTGTGACCACCAGCAAGCGCGAGAAGTTCAGCACCCAGGTCGACGCGACCCTGCAGGACCGCGCCCGCGCCGCGGTGCGCGGCGTCGCCCGCGCCACCGGTACCGACTACACCCTCGCTCAGCCTGGTCGAAGACGCCCTCGCTCGACACTGCGCCGACCTCGAGGAGCAGCACAACGGCGGCGCCCCGTTCCCCGTACCCGATACGCCCCTCCGGCCCGGGCGCCGACTCGGTGCCGGCTAGAGCTCGGCCCACCCCGCCGGGTGATTCCAGCCGGAATCACCCCCCCGCGAACAGCCCCCGGTCGACTGCGCGGCCGGCGGGCATCCCGGACGGGTGGGGGAGCGGTGATCTGCGCACCGCTTCCCCACCCTCCCGCCTCGACATACCATCCCCCTATCAAGGGGACCTCTCGGAAGGAACCAACGATGAGTGCCACCCGCCTCGCCGAACTCCCGTCCGCCGGAAAGCCTGATGAGCCCGCAGCGAGTCACCGAGTCTAGTCGCGAAGTACGACGGAGAGCGTCTGTGGCGGCTGCCGGCGAGAGCCGGCGTCTTCACTGCCCTCGCTGCCCTCTTCGGATGGCTGACGTTCGCCCCGGCCAAGTCTCACCCCCGCCGTACCGGCCGGGGTCTCCGAGCAGCCTGGAACAGTTCGCCACGATCGCGTTCCCCGCCGCCCTGGTCATGGCAGTCGCCCAAACCGTCGGTACGGCCGTGATCTTCTACCGGCGTCGGCGCGCCTTCGGTCTCTGGGCCAGCCTACCCCGAGCACACGCGCGAAGCGCTCCTAGACGACTACGTCACCCGTCTAGTCGCCAAGCGCGACCACCGCGGCGCGGCCGCCGTGGAGCGGTAGAGTTTCCCCAAGCGCTGACCCGCGTCCTGTGATGCGGCAAGGCACTTTCCGGCCCCCGGCACCTGGTGTCGGGGGTCCCGCCGTTTTCTGACCGGGATCCCGGGGTGGTGGGGCGGCTCCGGATGGGCTTTCAGCCTGAGCCGCAGCCGGCTACGCGCAACCCGCGCGCTCCTGCGGTCCCTGCCGGTCCCTCCGGGGCGCCGTGACCAGCTTGCTCGGCGCTCCCTCACGGTCGCTGACTTCCTCGCACCTGCCCCCGGTGCCGGGGTTGCCCTCCACCGGCCCATCGCGGCTCTCACGGCTGCCAACCCGGAGCACTCCACCGGCCCCGGGACCGGACGCCAGACCCGGCGCCCGCGTCACCGTCACCAGGCTCTAGGAGGCCGTCATGACCAAGCCCGCCGACCAGTACCACGTCCAGATCGGTTGCTGGCACTACCTGTGGACCGGACAGACTCGCTGACCCGATCCGGGTCAGCCTCGACCCGAACGACCCCGCGTACCGGCAGGAGACGTTCAGCGCGGAGCGGTACTACTCCCTGCAGGGCCTCGAGGACCCTTACCAGCCTGGAGGACCTCTTCGGTCTCACGTGCCTGATCTGGGCCGAGGACTTCTGGCGAGCCGCCGCCGACGTCATCACCGCCGGCCGCTAGCCCGCCCGGGTGCCGGCCGGCACCCGGCGCACCATCAGCCGTAGGCCGAACCGGTGTTCGGCGAGGACCGGACCGGCGTCGGCTGGTGCCCGGGCAGCCACTCCTCGAAGATCTGCGCCGGCGCGCCGGCGTTGTCGACGACGTACTTGACGTAGTACTCCGTCAGCGTGCCTGCCGGGCGTCGGTACATCACGAAGCCCTGGTGACGGGCCGGCTCGAACCCGCGGGCCACCCACACGTGACGAAACGGCGGGCGGTCCGCCTCCTCGACCAGGGCCATGCTGTCGGAGCCTACGAGTAGCCTCCGACAGGTGCTCATCCACGCCGCCGCTCGACCACGCGACACCGGTTCGAGCGAGCGCACCCACTGGACCCTCGAGGCCGACGACTACGGACCCGCCGAGCGCGAAGCGATCCGCGCTGCGGTGCCCGCCGGCTGGGTCCTGCTCTACGTCCGGCCCGAACGACCCGCCGGCACCCCGGACGGTGTCGGAACCACCGAACCGGCCGACTTCCTGCAGTAGCGCCGCACCCCAACGCGCCGCCCGCAAGATCACCGGCAACGTCACCGGCACCCCAACGGCTCACGACGACGCAGGCCACCTTGGACGATCAGGCCCTCCCTCTCCGGTTCTTCACCCCGGGCTCACGATCCTGAGCCGCGGCCACCTCCGCGCAACCTCGCGTGCGCCTGCGGTCCCTGGCGGTCCCTCCGGCTTCGCCGGCACCAGGCTGCTCGGCGCTCCCTGGCGGTCGCTTATTTCCTCCCACCTGGCGCCGGTGCCGAGGTTGCACTCCGGCGTCTCATCGCGACTCCACATCGCTCCACGCCCGGGGCGGGCGAACCGGAGAGGGAGACCACCAGGGTCCCCACCCAGCCCCAGGCGGATCGGAGACCACCATGAGCACCGACCCCACCACCGCCAGCACCACCGACAGCCCGCCGTGGGACATCAACACCAACGGCGAGTCTCCAGACCCTCCCGGGCGGCATCCAGGCCCGCACCATCAGCCCCGCCGGCCGGGTCGCGGTCGGCGACCTCACCCACTGCATCCAGATCGGCCACTACAACCTCCACCCCGCCACGGTCAACTGCCTCCTGATCGACACCAACGGCCGCTGCTACACCGCCGAGGCCACCCGATGAGCGGCATCGACGACTTCTGGGCCGCCATCGACGCCCAGGCTCGCGCTTCTCCGCGAGCACGGCACCACCGCCGACGCGGTGTGCACGATCCTCCCACCGAGCCCCGGACTGTCCTCGGGGAACGCCGACGGCTTCTTCGCCGGCGGCGGGGGAGACGAGACCGTCTACGGCGTCCTCGTCGGTCTCGGCTGGGAAAGGGTCTGGTTCAACGCCTGGTACCACTGGTGCCTGCGCTCCCCGGCCGACGGCTCCATGCTCACCTACGTCGAGGGCGACCTCCACAAGGGCAACAGCAAGCCCGTCTAGCCCGCGCCCACCCATGGGGCGATTCCATCTGGAATCGCCCCTATCGGCGTGCACCGACCACCAGCGCGGCCCGCCGTGGTCTCCTCGAGCCACAGCCTGCGCCACCAGCGCAGCGGGCCGGCCATCCGGCCGGCCAGGACCAGGTCGACGGAGCGACCCGGCCAAGGGCACGGCCCTCCGGGCCGCGACTGCCCTCGATCAACCACAAGGTTTTCTTCCTCCCCGGGCTCACGATTATGTGCCGCGGCCACCTCCACGCAACCCCGCGCTGCGCGCCGGGACCAGCTTGCTCGGCGCTCCCTGACGGTCGCTGATTTCCTCCCACCTGCCCCCGGTGCCGGGGTTGCCCTCCGGAGGCCCATCGCGGCACTGAATCGCTCCTTGCCCGGGGCGGGCGAAAAACGGTCGGCACGCAGAGCAGGCCACCCGGTCCCCGAGGGCAGGAAGGGTCACCCGATGACCAGGAACGACCACAGCAGCCGCAGCACCCAGACCGCCCAGACCCGTCGTCGGCGCGTGCGTCCCGCTCAGATCGTGTTGACAGCGCAGCAGGCACAGCCTGGGTTCAACCTGACCGATCACTTCATGGTGGTGCCGCTCTACGACACCACGCGACCGTGCCTCCCCGTGGAGCACCCGCACGACGGCGCCAGCCTCATCGACGCGGCAGCGTTCTTCGGTGCCCTCGGCCGCCGGTACCCCGGCCCCGTCGCCCTGCTGGCCTTCACCCGCAACCGGAGCCACGCCCACGACGCAGTCACCGCCGTGGCCGCGATGCTGGACGACGTGTGCGAGGTCGAGGCCGCGTTCTGCGTGCAGGACCTGATCGAGGGCACCGGCGTGGTGGAGGTCGGCTCCTGGGACGTCGTTGACGTCATCACCCAGGACGACCGCGAGGCGTTCGCTGCGGTGGCTGATGCCCACCGCCACGAGAACCGGCCCATGCCGCCCGCGCAGCACTACCTCCCCGACGACGACGGTGGCCTCACCGGCTACCCGTTCCAGCCCACCGACCCAGAGCAGCGCCGCCGCCAGATGTTCCGCCCCGAGGCTCAGGTCCCGGCCGCGACCATCGATGCCGCCGAGCGGCGCCTGGCCATGCTGACCGGCAACCCCGCGGCCATGGGCACGGAGCAGCGTTGGACCAAGAGGACCGTTCGCGCGCTCGCATACGGAGGAACCAGGCCGGGTGAGGCGACCGCCGCACGGCTGCTCTGCGGCGCTCAGCGCAGCGTCCTGAGCCGACACGCCATCACCCAGGTCTCCCCGTTCCAGGCGAACGACCACGTGGACGTGTGGGCCGACCTCTACCGCCGCGCCCCCCAGGGCTACGCCACCCAGGCCGCACTGCTGCTCACCTGGGCGCTGTACGTCGCCGGAGATCGAACGCTGGCTGCCGAGGCACTGCACCTGTCGCAGCACGACCCCGACGACGCATTCGCCAACGACCTCCGGGCACTGCTCAAGTGAGCGGGGGAGAGGTGACGATGGAGCACCAGGTCAAGGAGTTCACCACCAAGGAGACCGCCGCCGAGCTCCGGAAGGCGCTGCGGGCGGCGTACCCCGGTGTCCGGTTCTCGGTCCGGATGGCCCGCGGCAGCGCTCACGGGTGGTTCGACGTCAACTACGTCGACGGCCCGCCGACGGAGGTGGTCGACCAGATCTGTCACCGCTTCCAGAGCCTCGACTTCGACGGTCGCGACGACGGCTACCACCCGGTTGAGCCGACGCTGTACGCCACCGAGGACGGCGGTCTCTTCGAGCCCCGCTACTCCTGCTGTGGCGTCGCCACGCGGCGCGAGTACACGCCGGAGGTCCAGGAGTGGGCCGAGACGATCGCCGTGGAAGGCACGCGGTGGTGGAACGACACCGAGTACCCCCAGAAGGCCGAACCGGTGTACTACGCCACCCGTGCCCTGCTGGGCGGTCTGGACCTGACCAACGGGCTACCCGATCACCCCGAGCGGGTCTGGCGATCGCGCTGGGAGTGGACCAAGCGCGGCCCGGTCGACCGACCGGCCACCTGACCGGCTGACGCCGGGCGGGGAGGGCCCCAGGGCCCTCCCCGCACCCCTCCCAGCCCCGGACGCCCTCCGGGCACCGGGGCGAGCCGCACGACGTCCTGACGGCCGTCTCCGGGCCTGTCGGCCGGCTCGTGACGGCCACGACGAGCCGCTGAGGCGGAGGCCGGCCATCCGGCCGGCCAGGACCAGGTCGACGGAGCGACCCGGTCGACGACTCGGCCCTGCGGGCCGCGGCTGTCCTCGATCAACAACCTGGAGTGTTTCCTTCCTCCCCGGGCTGTCGATTCTGAGCCGCAGCCGGCTACGCGCAACCCGCGCGCTCCTGCGGTCCCTGGCGGTCCCTCCGGGCGCCGGCCCCGGCTTCTCGGCGCTCCCTGCGGTCGCTGATTTCCTCGAACCCGGATCCGGTACCGGGGTTGCACTCCACCGGCCCATCGCGGCTCGTCATCTCTCTTTGCCCGGGGCGGCCGGGAAACGGTCAGAGGGCCAAGAGGCCCTAGGCTACCAGCACGAGCAAGGAGCGAGGACATGGTCACCGTCATCGAGCGAGGACAAGCAGTCCGCAGGGCGCAGGACGCGTTGCGGATGCTGGAGCAGCACGAGACCACCACCGTGTCCCAGGCTCGGCGCAGCGCGCGACCAGCCTGAACATCGCGACCAACTCCAGCGACCGCCTGGCAGCCCTCGACGCCGCTTACGCCATCGAGTGCCTGGTCCTCCAGGTCACCGGCCGGCCCAGCAACTAACCCTCGACCGACACAGGACAAGACTGCGCGAAATGCAGTCTTAGACGTAGCATCAACCCAACCCACACAAGGAGAACCACCATGCTGAACACCACCGTCACCTTCGCGGGCAACCTCGCCGGGGACCCCGAGCCTGCGGCACACCCCCAGCGGCACGCCCGTCGTGAGCTTCCCCGTCATGGTCAACCGCCGCGTCCCGGACGGCGAGGGCTGGAAGGACGCCACCCCCACCACCCACTACTGCGAGAAGTTCGGCCCCGAGGCCGAGAACATCGCGGAGTCCCTGACCAAGGGCACCCGCGTCGTGGTGCACGGCTCCCTCTACACCGAGACGTGGCAGGACCGGGAGACCAACCAGCCCCGCTACGCCGCCCGCGTCCGGGTCGAGGAGATCGGGGTCTCGCTCAAGTGGGCCACGGTCAGCGGGATCGAGCGCAGCGTCCGCAGCAGCGGCACGAGCACCCAGGGAACCGACCAGGGCCAGGACGAGCCCCCGTTCTGAGACGCCGACCCTGCCGTGAGGGTGTCGACTCCGCAGCGAGTCGGCACCCTTGCGCATCCGCTCCGAGAGGGGAAGAGGCATGCCGCACACCAACGCCGGGTGGGGCGACGGGCAACGCCTACGCCGAACCATCCAGTGCGCCATAGCGGTCGCAGTGCTGAGCGCTGTCGGTCTCGTCGTCCAGCACAACGTCGGAGATCTCCTTGACCGGGCCGAGGGGGGCCAAGTGCGTACGACGTCCGCAGTCGTGGTCCGCGTCGTCGACGGCGACACCCTCATCGTTAGTCGCCCCGGCGCCAACACCGGACGCGAGGAGCGGGTACGGATCCTCGGCATCAACGCCCCCGAGACCGCCCACGACGGCCGACCGGCCGAGTGCTACGGCCCCCAGGCGACCAAGATCCTCGAGCAGTCTGCTCGCCGACGTCGACCAGGTCCAGGCTGATCGCCGACCCGACCCAGGACGACCAGGATGTCTACGAGCGCCTGCTGCGCTACGTCGAGGCCGATCGCACGGACCTCGGCGCACTGCTGCTGCGCCGCGGCGCAGCCCGCACCCGCGAGGACCACCCACCCGTCCAGAGGCACGAGAAATACGCCGGCAACGAGAACGCAGCCCAGCAGGGTGACCGCGGCCTATGGGCCGCCTGCCCACGCTGAGCCCCGGAGGAAGGACCCGCATGGCCACCACCTGCAGCAACTGCACTCCCGCCGACCACGACCCGGCCGGATGCGAGAACCGCACCGTCCCGATGATCCATCGCACGTGCAACTGTCCGTGCGACCGCGCACAATCAGACCCAGCGCCCTACTGGTCGAAGCTTCACCCCGGCCGGGCCGACCCCACCCCACGGAGGACTGACCGATGAGTGACACCGGCACCGACCACGCGGACACCGACCGCGAGGAGACCGACCCCGGGGGCCGCCTGTCGTACCGCGACGCCTACGAGGCGCGTCTACAGGAAGCGATCTCCGCTCTCACCGCCGCGGCGCGGATCCCGCGGCCGCGGATCACGCAGAACGAGGCGGGGGAGTGGGTCGAGGACGACCAGGCGCCGGCCGAGCAGATGGACTGGGCCGAGCTCGTCACCCTCGCGCTCGCCGGCGCGGCCGCGAACCTCGGAGGCATCGAGGCCGCCCTGGGTGGGCGCTCCGGCTCCTGGGAGGCCGAGGGTGTGCGTCAGCCTGCTCTTCTCCACCGTCGGAGCAGATGAGGCCGCCCTGTGGGCGCACCGCACCGAACCGCTGAACATCACCCTGTTCGTCGACGAGTTCGTTGACGACGTACGCCACGAGGTGTGGCAGCAGTACGAAGCAGCGCAGTCGGAGATCCAGCGCCGTTACGACGCGGCCGATGCCGCCCGTGACATCGACGACGAGCGCTACCTGTGGATCTACGACCGCACCGAGTCCGGCGACTTCATCGCACGGGACCCGGCCGCACCCACTTGGTCGTGGGACGCTTGGCGTGCGGGCATCGCCGCCGCCGGCGCCCCTGACGACTTCCGGGCTGCGGTCGAGGAGAGCCTGCGTACCGGCGTCGGGCTGTACTCCGGCCGACCCGGCGACGCCACGACTGCCTACATCGCGAAGAGCCCCGAGCCTGGGCGCCGAGCACAGTCGCCTCGTCGAGGATCACGACCAGCGCCTCGCGACGATCGCCGAGCCTTGAGGAGCCTGCTCGAGAAGCAGCGGGTGCAGGGAGCTCACCGCCTACGGCGACGCCTTGGCCGAGCGAATTCGTGCAGTCGCGGCCAGGACCCCGGGCCTGAGTGTCGAGGTGAACGTCACCGTCGATGCCACGACCTACCGCACCGATAGCCAGCGTCCTGGGCGGTTCTGGAACGGTCTGGAGCAGCGGCTCGTCGAGGCGGCGGTCCTCGACACCCCGACACCGGCCGACCTCCCTGGCACGCCCCTGGAGCGCCTGGAGGCCTCCCTGCCGCCTCAGCAGCCGGACGCCTGACCGCTAGCCATGTCTCGGGATCCTGACGCCGTCGTGGACGGCCCGCGCGTTGTCGACGTCGGCGATCGCGTCACGCGCCGGCGCGCCGCGCGAACAGCCGCGGCCGCCTACCTGACCTCACCCACTGCGGCCATCTTTGCGCTGGTCGCTGAGTGCATCGCCTACGCGTTCTGCGTGCTCTATCTCGGCCTGCCGTGGTGGGCCGTGGTTCCTGCCACTCTGCCGATTGCTCTCGCGTGCCTGGCCGCGGCTAACGCATGGGTCACCTACCGAACGCCACGCTCCCGCGGCCGCGAGACTCGTCTACGTCCGTACCCGCCGTGCCGCCGCGGTGATGGTGCTCCGGGCCGGAGGTCGACGGGGGAACCGGCCAGGAGATCTCCACGCCGCGACCCTCGGCGCGTGGCCACGCGGTGCCGGTGCCGGCACCGTCTTGTGCCTGTGGGCGCTCGAGTACGCCGGCCGCGAGGGCCGGCGGCTCACGCTGACCGCGTTCCCCGGTCTGGCCCGTGTCTACATGGAGCGCTCTCCGGTGCCGCTCGTCGACGACGGGCGCACGGCCTGGGTGCTGGTGCGCCTGGCCGCCGAGCCGGACAATCACATCGCAGCGGAATCGGGTCCGTCAGAAAGGCATGACCATGACTGAGCAGCACGGCTTCGGGCCGGATGGATCACGCGGTGCCGAGGAGCCCGCCACTGCCGGGGGAGGTTTTGCGCCGTACCTGTCCGAGCCATCGGCACGTCAGCCCGTCGACCACGAGCGGCCCTGGCTCGACGCCGGCCTCAGGCTGGTCCGCGGCCGCGGACCGCATGGAGTCCTTCACCGCCGGCACCCAGCCCAAGCGCGGGCGGCTGGCGAAGTGGTGGAAGGGACCTGACTCCGGCGAGCTCTCGCTACGAGCTCGGGCCCACGCCTGCAGCGTCCAGGCCGGCGAGCTTGCGCCGCCTCGCATCGCTCGGGTGGGTCACCTGGCACGACCGCCTCTCGCCCGGCAGACTCAACCGTGCTCGACCACGTCCTGGTCGGTCCCGGGGGAGTGGTGGTCCTGCAGACCATCCCGGTGCATGACGTGGTCGTCGACGCCGGGCACCGCTTCGCCGGCGCCGCGACCCTGACCGCCCTCGGCCAGAGCATGTCCGTGCTGCGGGACCAGGTCGTCGACCCGATCGCGGCCGCCGCGAGCGTCCTGCTCGAAGGCTGGGAGGTGCCGGTGCGAGCCCACAACGTGCTCGTCGGCAACGTCGTCGGCGAGTACGAGGACGCTCTGCGCCCTGAGGGCGTTCTCGCGTTCGTCACGGGCCACGGTGCGCCCTACTCGGCCACGCACGTCCAGGACCTCGCGATCACCTTGGAGCCGCTGTTCGCTCTCGCGCCGCTGAGCGCCTGAGCCGCGCGTCCCAACTGAGCGGGGGAGTGCGGATGGCAGTCGACGTCGAGACCCGGTTCTGGCGCCGGGTAGTGAAGGGCCCGGGCGATCAGGACTGCTGGATCTGGACCGGCGCGATCGCCGACGACGGCTACGGCCGATTCTGGGCCGGCGGAGACGTCGGCGCCAAGGTCGTGCGGCCACACCGATTCGTCTACGAGACTCGTCACCGGCACCATCCTTCGCCCCAGCGACGTGATCGAGCACGCCGTGTGCGACAACCCAATCTGCGTACGGTTCGCCGGCGAGCAGCCCGCAGACCTCCCCGCCGGAACAGCCAGCACACCGGCCGCCGGGTCGATCGGCGGCCGCGATCATCTGCTGCTGTCCACCCAGTCCGCCAACCTCACCCGCATGGGCCGCCGCGGCCGCGGGGGAGGGGACCCGACCCACTACCGATTCACCAGGCTCTGACCGCGCAAGCCTGCACGCCCGGTCGCTTCGCATCCGAGACGCAGTGAAGGACGGCTGGGACGCCGAGCGCCTGACCGCGGCGTTGGCACCACCCTCCCAGCCGTCCCTCTTCTGACCACTTGCGGGGCTACAGGCTCGACCTGGCCTCGCTCGTCGCCGGCGTCGCCGAGTCCGGCTGCATCCGCTCCGCTGCCAGCGCATCGACCCCTAGGCTGGGTCGGTGTCCGCGGCTCCAGGTGGTCGTGCTCCGCTGGCGCCGCTCCGCAGCGCACAGCAAGACCCCGAGCTCGTTCCCGCAGAGCGCTGAGCGCCTGCCCGGTTCGTGACGGCTGCGGCTGCTCGCGTTCACGATCCTTGATCACCTCGCGAGGGCTCAGCGCCGTCGTGCCGGCGGGAACCATCGATGGACGCGCCGGCTCAGGGTCACTCGCCTGCAGCGCCGGGCCCTCGGGCCACTCGGTCTCCAGCCGTACCTCTATCGCGCCCCGGATCACGTCCTGCACGATCGCGTCGAGACTCACGTGGGCCGCACGCTCCTGCAGACTCGTACGCGTGAACCGCGGGTCATCGACGACCTGGTCCCAGAGCCTGGGCGCCGATGGGGAGCCGGTCCGGGTCCATCGACGGCGAGCTTTGCGTCTAGGCCGCGGTCGACGAGCACCGCCGCTCCCTCGGCGTCGTACGCCACCGCGATCGGGAGGTAAGGGAGGTTCGGGTCGGGCGTCCACTCGTCGGCCGACAGCGCGGAGTGCAGACTCGTCCTGGAACAGGTTGACGATCTGACCCATCTCGGCCTCGGTGAGACCGGCCTCGTCAATCAGCGGGGCAAGGTACCGGCGGACGTCGTTGTCGACGGCCTGGTCCTGGAACTCTTCCGGCAGCCTGATGCCTTCGGCGACCCAGTTGTGGTCACTCGACAGTTCCGACTGTGCACCGAGATCGAGGTCTGCTCGTATCGCTGGCCCGATCCAGCCTGTCGGGGAATCTCGACTCGTTCGCTGAGATCTCAGTCGCCATCGCTGTCACCCGTCCGGGAGTCCGACCGATCGGCCGGCGAACTGGCGTCCTTCTTGATCCGCCGGACCTCCTTGACCGGAAGACCGGTCAGCGTCGCAACGCGCTCGGCGGTCTCGCCGACGCCCAGCAGGCTCCGCCACGGCGCTCTCGGCAGCCTTGGTCGCCTCGGCGATCTGCGCTTCCAGGCTCCTCGATGCTCGTCGCAGCGACGTAGTACGACGTGGTGATCTCCTCGACCTTTGCGTCGTGTGCGGCTCTCTCAGCGTCCAGCACCGCCTTCGCTTCGCGCGCGCGGCGTCGCGCCTCAACAACGGTGCTCGTCTTCGTGCTAGCCATCCCTAACCCCTAACGGTTCCCGAGTGTTTGTTTGGTGGCCCTGATGGGAGGGCTCTTGCACAGCGACCCGCGCCTACGGCGTGGCCGGCTGTGCGTTGCAGTTTGCTCGACGTCATCGTGACTCACGTCCTCTTCGATGTCTAGAACGTCTCTGACTGTCGTGCTTCCGATGAACTCCTTCGTCGTTCATCTGTCGGAACTCCGTTCCTCGGATTTCGTCGGCTTTCGCCTCCTCAACTTCCACACACCTCTTGCACTATCAGTGAGAGGGGTACTCTGTGGCGCGTGATGACCGTGCATGTGCTCCACGCCGGGAACGGGTACACGTACCTGACCCGGCAGGTCGCGCATGGCGACGTTGGGCGAGAGCGCGGTAAGGATCTGTCCGACTACTACGCCGAGAAGGGCGCGCCGCCCGGGGTCTGGCTCGGCTCGGGCCTCGCCGGCCTCAGCGTCGAGGGCCGGGTCGAGGAGCGCCAGATGCAGGCGCTGTTCGGCGAGGGCATGCACCCCGACGCCGACCGGATCACCACCGAAGCGCTGAGCGCCGGCGCCGCGCCGGCGGCGGCGGTGCGCGCCGCTCAGCCTCGGCCGAAGGTTCCCCACGTTCGACACTGCCCGCGAAGAGGAGTGGCGCCAAGCCATCGGTCAACGCGTCGCGGAGCCTGGCCGCAGCCTCCGACGTCGATCCCCTCGCCGCGCCCCGTGCGCTGCGCGCGCAGGCGCGTGCAGAGGTAGGCCAGGAGTGGTTCGTCCGCGACCGCGGGCGACAGCCCGTTGACGAGGCCGAGCCTGAAGAGGCACATCGCGATCTGCTCCAAGCCGACGCCGCAGCCGGTCGCCGGCTACGACCTGGTCTTCACGCCGAGCAAGTCGATCTCGGTGCTGTGGGGAGTCGGAGACGACGCCACCCGCCGCGCCATCGAGGGCGCTCACCGCCGCGCTGTCACCGACGCCCTGGGCTACCTCGAGGACGAGGCGCTGTACACCCGCCGAGGCACGGCGGGCATCGAGCAGGTCAACGCCAAGGGCATCGTTGCGGCCGCCTTCGACCACTACGACAGCCGCTCCGGCGATCCGAACTTCCACACCCACGTCGCGGTCGCCAACAAGGTCCAAGGCCCCGACGGCCGGTGGCGATCGATCGACGGCAGGGTGCTGCACGCCGCGGCCGTGTCGTCCTCTGAGCGGTACAACGCGGTCCTCGAGCGTGAGACTCGTCCAGGAGCCTCGGCGTGGCGTTCGAGGAGCGCGGAGGGCTAGACGGCAAGCGTCCGATCCGTGAGGTGGTCGGCGTCGACGAGCGGCTGATGACGGAGTTCAGCCAGCGTCGCAACGCCATCGAGGACCGGTTCGACGACCTGCGCGCGCAGTACCGACTGGAGCACGGCCACGAGCCCTCGAAGGCTACTCAGCACCAGGCTGGCGCAGCAGGCCACGCTCGACACCCGCGAGCGCAAGGAAGAGCCTGGAGAGCCTGGGGGAGAAGCGGGCCAAGTGGCTTCCACGCGCCGCCGCGGTGATCGGTGAGGAGCGGCTGGCCAGCCTGGTCACCGACTGTCAGGCCCGCGCGCGGGAGGTCGCCGGCGTCGGCCCGCGGCCCGAGCCCGCGCAGGCTCGCCGACCTGGTCGTCCGGCGGATCTCAGTTGACCGGTCACGGTGGAAGGTGTGGCATCTGCGTGCCGAGGCGGAGCGCCAGGTCAGGAGCCTGGAGGGCCTGACGAACGAGGAGGCGCGCACGCTCGTCGACCAGGTCACGGCGGCGGCCACCGACGGGTACAGCGTGCTGCTGGAGGCCCCCGAGAGTGAGCGAGCTTCCGGTCCAGCCTGCGGCGCGCCGACGGGGAGAGCGTGTTCCGTGTGCACGGGTCGGAGTGGTATTCCTCGCCCGCAGTCCTCCGCGCCGAGGACCGGCTTCTCGACGCCGCCGCCACGCCGGCGCAGCCGGTCGTCGATCTGCAGATCCTTGACGCAGTGATGGCGTCCCGAGCCACCCAGGCTCGACCCGGGGCAACGAGATCTCGTACGGCACTTCGCGACCTCCGAGCGGCTGGTCGCGGCCGGCGTTGGCGCCGCCGGCTCTGGGAAGAGCACCGCGATGGCTGAGCTCGCGGCAGCCGTCGACGCGGTCGGCCGGCGCGTCGTCGCCGTCGCTCCTTCGGCTGTTGCCGCCCAGGAGGCTCGGCGACAAAGCCTGAGCGCGCCCGCCACCACGATCGCCAAAGCCTGCTCCACACCGCCCGGATCTCCGGGGACGCGGCAGCCGGCCTGCAGCCAGGTGACCTGCTCCTCGTCGACGAGGCCGGGATGGCCTCCACCCGCGACCTGGACCAGGCTGGTGGACCTGGCCCGTTCCCAGGGCTGCGTCGTGCGGCTCCTCGGTGACCCGCAGCAGCCTCTCGGCCGTCGAGGCCGGCGGGGCGTTCCGGCTCCTGGTGAACCGCACGCCCGCCGCCGAACTCGTGACGCTGCACCGGTTCACCGACCCCGCCGAGGCGGCGGCCACGCTCGGCGTCCGCGACGGCGACGGCGCCGCACTGGACTTCTACGAGGACTCCGGCCGCCTCCATGCCGGATCCCGGGACGGCGTTCTCGAGCAGACTTGTACAGCGACTGGAAGAGCGACGCCGACGCCGGCAAGGACAGCATCATGCTTGCCGGGGACGCAGCCACCGTCCGTGAGTCTGTCGACCCGCGCGCGGCTCGACCGGATCGCTGCCGGCGAGGTCACCCGCGAGGGTGTCGGCCTGCACGACGGCACCACCGCCGGCAAGGGAGACGTGATCGTCACCCGCCGCAACGACCGGCGTCTGTCCACCGCCGGCGGCCGGGACTTCGTGAAGAACGGAGACCTGTGGAAGATCGAGGCCGTCGGCCCCAACGGGTCGCTGCTGGTTCGCCACGCGCGCCGCTCCGGCGGCGCGGTCATGCTGCCGGCCGAGTACGTCGCACGCAACGTCGAGCTCGGCTACGCCCTGACGGTGCACCGGGCTCAGGGAGTGACCGTTGACCGGTCCAGGGCGCTCGTCGACGACGCGACGAGCCGCGAAGCGCACTACGTGGCCACGACCCGAGGCCGGGAGGAAAACCACGCCTACGTTGTGACCGAGTCCGTCGTCGACGTCGACATGCACCACCCCACCGACCGAGACCGAACCGCTCGCCAGGTCCTCGAGGACGTCCTTCGCCGCGAGGGCGCGGACCGGTCTGCCACCGAGACGATCGCCGAGCAGGCTGGAGGCGGCCGAGTCGCTGTCTCGACTCATCCCGGAGTACGAGCACGGCCGCGGAGCCGCCGCGGCGCAGACCGGCCAGGTCGACCAGGTCCTCGTCGACGCCCTCGGAGCGGACCTGGTCGAGCAGCCTGCGCGAGGACCCCGCCTGGCACGCTCTCGCCGACCGCGTTGCGGCACTGCAGGACGAAGGCCGCGAAGCCGCCACCGTCGTCGCAGCAGCGGTCGACGCCGGCACGCTGGACGACGCCGAGAGCGTCGCCGCCGTGCTCACCTGGCGGATCAACCAGGGCGCGCCCCGCGGCGGCCTGGAGGAGTGGAGCATCCGGGAACCGTCAGGTCCTGGGGCAGGTGCCGGGCCGGGGGAGCGGCCTACGGCGCCGGTCGGCAGCATGGAGGCCTGGCTGCACGGGCGCCGTGAGCGGATCCGTGCGCGGATCGACGCCGTCACGGAGCGAGCGATCGCCGAGCAGCCCGCCTGGCTGGTCGCGGCGCTCGGCGCCGCCCCAGATGAGGGAACACCGCGGCGGGACGCCTACCATGCCGCTGCCCGCGCGGCCGCGACGTACCGCGACCGGTACGACGTCCGCGACAGTAGGAGCCCGTTGGGTCACGAGCCGGCCGACGGCCGTCAGCGCCGCGACTGGAGACGAGCAGGCGACGCACTCGCGGCCGCCAAGCCCGGTGCCCCCGGCCGCGGAGCGGCAGCGGACCCGCGGCACCGTCAGCGGCAGGCTCGACCTCGCCGAGCGGGCCCGGCGCCTGCAGGAGCGGACTGCCGCCCCTGCGGCCGATGCCGGCCGGAATCAGCCCGGAGACGCCGCGGTGCCCGACGTAGCGGCCGCGGCTCGGGAGCGTGAAGAGCGGCAGCGTCAGATCGAGGAGCAGCAGCGCCGAGACGACCTCGAGCTCTAGGCCTGGCCCCGGGTGCGCGCGGTCACAGCAGGTGTGACCAACGCCGTGCCGTTCGCCCAGCGTGCACACGCGGTACCCGGCTTACTCTCGAAGCATGACGCCGGAGTCTGCAGTACCACTCACTGGAAGACTTCCTCGCCTCGACGATGAGCCACGTCGACATCGTCCTCGACGACGGTTTCGGCTCCGGCTTCCCCCTCAAGGGCAGGGAGATCGACGCCGTGGTGCTGTTCGCCGACATCAGCGCCTTCTCGACACGCACCGCGGACATGTCGCCCGTCGAGACGCTGGTTTACGTGCAGAACTTCTTCGCCTGGATCACTGCGGAGGCCTTGAACGGCCGGCCGGGGATCGTCGACAAGTACATCGGCGATGAGGTGATGGTGGTGTTCTCGAAGGAGTTCGGATCGGCCGATCCGTTCGCTGACGCGGTCGTTGCCGCGGCCGCGATGAGCAGGTTCGACGTGCACGCCTACCGCCCGCACATGGGCATCGCCTCCGGACCGGTCATCGTCGGGTATGCAGGTACCCCCGCTCGCTACAACGTCTCGGTGTTCGGTGCGCCGGTCGCGCTTGCGAGCTCGGTGCGCCGGCGTTCGTCTTCCGGAGGACTCCGACCAGGTCGTCTCCTCGACCATTGCCTTCCCGGCGGCGGACTGGGGTGACCGCAACATCGACGACGTCCTCAAGCCCGGAAGCCGGGTGCAGCCGGCGGACTGGAAGGTCTTCGAGCTCCAGGAGGCCCGCGTCGAGCCCCTCAAGGGCTTCGGGGACGTCGAGGTTCGGGAGATCTACAACACCGGCATGTGGGGACCGACGCAGAGCGCCGAGGATCGGGCACGGCACGCGATCAGGTTCGCGACCCAGGAGAACCGGTACTGGCCGCGGTGGGACGCGGCGCACTCCGCAGGATGACGCCGTTGCGGGGCCCGGGCGCTGCCGCCCCCATCGACTGCGTTGCCCGGACCCCGCTCGGGGTGAACGCCGGCCCCTTGGCCGATTCGAAGAAGCCACTCCGGCGCTCGTCGTTGACGCTACCACGAAGAGTGCAACAAATGCAGTCTTGCGACGAGCGAACGGCCTCCCCGGCCGGCCCTGAGATGGGCGGTGGCCGGGGAGGCCGTCCTGTGCACCGGTGACGTCGTGGGGAACGTCGACCGGACGCTGGTAGGTGCTCAGCGGGGCCGAGCGCGTCCGGTCAGGCCCGGCGCGGCCTCCGCGTCCTGGCGTCGACCTCAGCGGCTGGGGATCTCACCGAGGCTGCTCTTGAACACGGAGAGTCTGCTGCAGCGGCGTTAGGCCGCTGCCTGGTCGCTCACCTCCGCCGCGGTCGTCCGCCGACGGCTGCGCGCGAGCATGACGCCGCCGGCGGCGAGGAGCGCGAGGCCTCCGCCGGCCGCGCCGAGGGCCGGTCCGCCGGTGTTCGGCAGGGACGGGCCCTTGGGGGACGCCGGCGCCTTCGGCGTGGTCGGCGTCTTGGTGAGTGCCGTCTGCGTGACGTGGCCGGGCGCGTGGTCGTAGGGGTACGACTTCGGCGTCTCGGCGATGGACTCCGAGTAGGTGTAGCACCCCTCCGCGTCGAGCTTCTTGCTCAACCGGGTGACGTACTTGCCGTTCGCGGTGGCGGTGAACACCCCGGTGTCGAAGGCCGCGGCCTTGGACCAGTCGAGGTTCTGGCACTTGCCGTCCTTCGGCGCGACCGGCCCGTGCAGCGTCCACTCGACCTGGACCGTGACGCCGGGCTCCAGGCCGCTGACCCACGCGGTGTCCTGCAGCTGCGCGCCGAGCGCCGGCTTGGCGTCGTTGATCTGGGTGCGGACCTCGGGTGCGGACTTGTCGACGAGCGTGGTCTGGCTCGGCTGGCCCACCGGGTGGTCGACGTCGGCGACGGTGTCGTTGCCCTCCAGCCTGCTCGGCGTAGCCTGTAGCAGCCGCGCTGCTCGACCGGCTTGGACTTCGGGGTATCGAAGGTGCCGTTGCCGTTGACGGTGATCTCACCCTGCTCGAACACCGGCGCCTCGGCCCAGTCCAGCCCGGTGCAGGCGCCGTCGACGGGCGCGATCGGCCCGTAGAGCGTCCACCCGACGGTCACGGTCTGCCCCTCAAGGAGGCCGCTCACCTTGACGTGGTCGAGCAGCGTGGCGCCCAGGAGCACCATCTGGTCGGAGACCTGGGTGCCGAGCTCGGGGATGTTCTTGCCGGTGAGCGTGGTCTGCGAGACCTCGCCGACCGGGTGGGAGTAGGGAGCGACCTCGCTGGTCGCGGCCAGGCTCCTCGCCGTAGGAGTAGCATCCGGCGGCCGGGAGCGCGGTCGCCGGCGTCTCGTAAGCTGCCGTCGGCGGTGACGGTCATCTTGCCGGTGGCGAGGACCTTCGCGGCGTCCCAGTCGAGACCCGCGCAGGAGTCGTTCACCGGCGCGACGGGCCCGTACAGGGTCCACTCGACGGTCAGCGGCTCGGTGATCGTCTCGCCCTCCATGCCGGTGACGGTGAAGGTGTCGTGCACCTGGTCGCCGGCGTTGGAGGCCTGCGCGGAGATCTGCGTCGCCAGCGTCACCTTGATCAGCGGCTTGGAGACCAGCGTGGTCTCCTGCACGATCCCGCACGGCGTCGTGACCGCCGCGGTGTCGGCGGTCGCCGGCAGCGAGATCACCCACGTGTAGTAGCCGGCTTTGTCGGCCGGCACGGTCACGTCGGGGGTCGGGTAGGTGCCCGGCCCCCGGACCGCGAACGTCTTGCGGGCCGCGACCTCGGCAGGCTGGCACGCCTCACCGGTCGGCTGAGCGGGGTACGGCCCGTAGAGCGTCGCCGTCGCGGTCACCGCGTAGTCGGCCGGAGCGTTGCTGACGCGGACGTTGTCGTGGAACGGCACGTCGGCCTCGACGTTCCTGCTCGAGGTCTGCGTCACGACCGTGGGGACGCCGAGACCGACCTCGCCCTGCAGACGCAGCGAGGCGGTGTCGGTGGACCGGTCCGCGATCCAGCCGCGCTGGATCCGGTTGTCACGGGGGTCGAAGAGCTTTGCCGTCCCCTGCCGGCCCCTCGATCGCGCCCGCGATCGTCAGCGTGCCCGCACGGGTGGCGGTGACGTTGAACGAGACGACGTCGGCCTTGCTGGTGACGGTGGCCGGCCCCGTGACGCGTGCGTTGTAGGTCATCTTGATGGCGACGTTCGGCACTCGGCGGCCGGCGGCCGAGACGACGGCCGCCTTGATGACGCGGGTCTCCCCGACCTTGATACCGGCGGTGCTGCCGGTCAGCCTGCAGGGTCCACGGGCCGCGGTAGGCGGAGGCGAGGTTCCACATCGACCCGGCGAGCCGGACGATGCTGGCGTTGAGGCCGCCACGAGGTGCGATGACCTCCTGGCCGACCTTGAGGCCGCTCGGGAACTGTCCGCCGGTGTCGGACATGACCTCGCGGATGATGAGCGCGATCGCGGCTGCTTCGGTGCTCGTGGCGCCCTTGCCCCAGCGGTCGATCACGTAGTTGAGCGCGGAGACCTCCCGGTCACCGATGCCCTTGCCGAACTGGTTGCGTAGTCCGGCGGTCGACCGGACGGGCGCGGTCGCCGGCAGGCGGCTGTCGAGGTTCTTGTCGATGCAGAAGAACGCCCGCCCCGTGGGGTTGGTGAAGTTGCCGAGCCAGGTGACCTTGCCGTCGGGGAACTGGTGGCACACGCCGTTGCGCAGGTTCGGGTCGTAGGCGCGGCACCGCGACGTCGCGACGACGCCCCGGGCCGGCATCGGGATGGCGGCCGCGGCGCGGCCGACCGATCCTGACGTGGTGCGGACTGCGGCCGCGGGATCTCCGGCAGACCGGGCCGAGCCTGGCCAGGGCTGACGTTCCCGGGCTGGCGCTCGCCGGGGACGGCACGATCGCAGGTGCGCCCCCGACGAGCATCAGCGCCAAGAGCGCAAGGATGCTGAGGTATCGCTTCATTCCAGTGGATTCCTTCGGGTGAAGTTGGCACCGCCAGATGGCGGGACCAGGAGGGGATGCGGCCGCGCACGACTCCGTCCCGAGACCGCGCAGGAGCGGTCTCGGCGGGAGAGGTTGGTGAAGGCGCTTCCGCGGCCCGGGCGACAGGGCGCCGCCCCGGGCCGACGAGGTCGCTGAAACCGCGACCCGTCAGGGGGATCTAGGAGGCGCCGTCAGCCGGCGATGTTGGAGCAGTCCGCGGTCGTGGTGCGCAGCACCACGGTCCACGTCTCGCTCGAGGTGCTGTAGGCCAAGCCGACGCCGGCGTACGTCGACGACGGCTCCAGGAGGATCGGCCGGTGGTTGGGCGATCCCATCCACCAGGTCACGACGCGGGCTGCGATCTCAGCCGGCGTTCCTTCGGAGCCCCAGTGGATCGCCTCGGACGTCCCTGGCGGGAACCCGTCGAGGGGGTCGCTGCAGCGCAGGCTCGCGAGGTCTGCGTCGTAGCCTGTCGCGGGGTCCGTGTCGTGCTCGTACGGGCCGTCCTTGGTGTGCTCGGCCCACTGGTCGGCCAGCGGCTGCGCGGCCGCGAGGGTTCGCAACGCACTCAGGCCCGCCGAGGTGCGCTCGGCGTTGACGCGGGCGAGCACGGCCGAGCGAATCGCGGTCCGGTCAGGCTCGCGCGGCCAGAAGGGCCGCCAGCCGCGCCCGTGCGGCCGCAGGTGCCGCCGCGTTCGTGGCCAACACGCCGCGGGCGTGAGCGAGGTAGATCGCTCGCTTCACGGCGAGGTTCCTCGCCGCACGCAGTGCCGCCAGCCGACGAGGCCGCACCACGGCGCCGGTTGTGGTGAAGGACGCCGGCGACCGCCGCACCGAGATCGTCGTCGACGTCGTCGACGGCGAGCCTGACCCCGTTGGTGCACGGGTCGAGCCGGCCCGTCACCGCGTAGACTCGAAGCCGTCGTGCTGGTGAGACGGAGCGCAGCCCGGCCTCGCCACGCCCGAGGCCGCAGCCGCTTCGCGCTGCGCTGGGAGGCCAGCACCCTGCGCGACGTGGTCGACGCCACCCGCGACACACGTGTGACGGTGGACGTCGGAGTGCAGGCTCGTCGTCGACGCTGTCGAGCTCGCGGCTGCGACCGGCCGGGGCACGGCCAGGAGAAGCAAACCGATGATTCCGGCCAGTGCGACCGCGTGGGCCGCGGCCGACAAGGCCGAGCGCCGTGACGGTCGACCTGACGTGGAGCGGTGGTTTGTTGGCAAGATGGTCTCCGTCCCTTTGCGGGATGAAGCCCGTTGTCCGAGATCTCGCCGGCAAGCAGATGAGACTCGGGCAACGGGCGTTTTGGTCTGTGGCGACCGCGCGTCGCGACGTCGCTCCCTACGCGCGGTCCGAGCCTTCCTCCGATGACACTGGTGACCCTCGACGTCGACGGCTGGTTGTCCAGCGGGCCTGATGCTACCTTGAAGACTGCATTATTTGCAGTCTTCGCGGAACCTGATCTGATGACGTGCGTCGCACCGGGCAAGATGTACCCCGTGCGACGCGCCTCCCGAACACCTATGCACCCGGAGGTGCGCGCGCTCGTGGAAGTGCTCGGCAACGTCGTAGCCACCAAGCTTGCTGCGCCTGGCGGCCATCAAGCCGAGGACCATTCCCGAGTTGGCCACCGAGGTCGACGCCGCTCCCACCACGGTGCTTCGCAACCTCACCCGGCTCGAAGCCGCCGGCCTCATCGAGGCCGACACGCCGCCCGGTGAGCGCGTGGGAGTCGTGGTGACCTGGTCGACCAACAAGCGGGCCGTGCTGGACGCGGCCAAGCACTGGGGCGCCTACATGACCGGCGCACCGCTCGACCGCGAGGAAGTAACCGACGCCTGAGGCGCGCCCCGAGTAGCCATACTCGTGTTGTCCGATAAGTTTTCTTATGACACTTCGCGGAGGGCTCGGCGTCGCTCGCACGGCCCCGCGCAGGGTCTCCCGGGAGCACTCCGTGCGGCGCTGAAACCTGCTCGCACTCGAGCAGGTGCCCAGCCTGGTTGCGCCTCATGTCGAGCCCCCCGAGAAGTCGCCGGCTTAGTCGCTACCGGTGTTGCCAGCGATCCTATACAACCTGACATGGCTAGACATGTCGGCCCGGCTCCGCAATAACCAGATGCGGCGACACGTCGTCGGCCTCGCCGCGCAGCGCTTCCCACTCGCGGACCCGGTCGCGGAGTTCGGCGAGCATGTCCTCATCGCCGATGGCGCGCAGAAAGGCCGCCGCGGCGTCGGCGGCCGCGACTGCTGCTGCCTGACGCGGATCCCGCGGTCCCTCGCCGAACGACTCCTCGAGCAGTTCGTCCAAGTCGGCCCGCAGGACCGAGGCCACTCGCTCGACGACAGGCTGGCCGTGTGCCGCGATCGCCCGTTTCGAGGCGGCTCAGGTGAGGCGCTGAGATCCCCGTGAGCGCAGCGAGCCTGTCGCAACGTCAGCCCCGCAGGCTTTGCCGACGGATACGGAGCCTGTCGCCCCAGGCTCCCTCGGGTCCAGGGCGCCCCAGGCTTTCGACGTGATCCAGCCTCATTGCGTGCCTCCGCTCGGGAGCATCGAGAAGGCCACGAGGTACAGCGTCGTGAGCGCCCACAACACCGTCAGGACGATCGCGCCGATCCCGACGAGCCCCCGGCAGAGCAGCAGGGCCAGGCTCCCGGCCCGAGGTGTCCTGTCCCGCCCCAGGCAACGCATGCCAGCGGACGTGACCGATCGCGACCAACCCGGCCCAGGCCGCCGCAGTCCCGATCGTCACCACAACCCACACAAACCCGGTCACTGCCGGCCCTCCCGCTTGCGCTGCGCGGCGGCCCACGACTCGATGCGCGAAAGCACGCGCGCTAGTGCGTCGTGCCACTGCGTCGCCTCGAAGCCCGGCTGGCGGGGCAGCCCGGTCTCCGGGTCGTAGGCGAGGAGCCAGGCCCGGCGCAGCGCGTCCAGACTCGTCCGGTACGCCGGCGATCTCCCGCCACTTCGCCGGAAGCGCGTCACCGAGGCCGTAGCGACCGTCCAGCCACTCGGTCCAGGTCACCAGTTCCTCTGACGGCTCGGCCTTCGCCGGGGGTACGCCCGCCGCGCCGGATCCCGCATCGCCGGCCAGCCCCGTCGGGGCTTGCTGCTCCCGGCCCTCGAGGCGTTCGACGCGGGAGGCAATGTGCTCGACGCTGTTGCTGATGCTTTCGAGCGTGTCCATCACGACGCCGAGCGCATCGCCGTCCTGGTCGGTCCCGTCCGGCTCGCCCAGCGTGCCGGGCGGCGTCGCGGTGGGCTCGTCGGGCGTCTCGGTTGTCACCGGCCGCTCGCTTTCGCAGAACGTCGAATACGGCGCCGGTTGTCCGGCGCTGGCGCCGGAGCGAAGGCTGCGTCGTAGGACGCAGCGGTTGCCTGGTCGACCAGGGCCCGGAACTCGTCGTCCTCGTACCACGCCACGGTGTCGAGGCGCAGCGGCTTGACGTTGCTGACCACGCACAGCGCCTTGCCCTGGGCGAGACTCGCGGATGTAGTGCGGCGGCGCCAACGGGGCGTCGAAGTGCTGCGTCGACCGCGACCGGGATCCGTTGGACTCGGTCACGTTCTCCCGGTGGAAGGTGGCCGGCCCGATCAGGTCCGACATCGTCTGCAGGGTGCGGTTGTCGGAGATGCCCGGCAGCATCAGGCTTGGCGGTGTGGTTTGCCAGAACAGTTCGAGAGGTCGCGTCGCCGTAGATCGTCACGACTTGGCCCTCGTCCTGCCAGATGCTCACCAGCCTGGATGCCCTGACCGCGGCCGGCCGACGCGATGGTCGGCAGCCGGCGCAGCGGGGCGCCGTTCGCGGCCTCATCGAGCATCAGCAGCAGTCGCGGTGAAATCGGCACACCGCCGAGTGACGCCGACCGTTCCTCGACCGCCCGGACCACCGAGTTGACCAGGGACTCGAAGATCGGTCGGAACAGCCTCCTGGTCCTGCGCCGGTGCCACCACGTAGAGCGTGCCGCCGGAGTCGAGAAGGTCCCTGGCGCGGAACACGTCTCCGTTGCCGGTCGACCGGAGGGCATCTCGCACGAGCGGCTGGGTGAACACGTGCAGGATCCGTTGGGCGGTGACGAACACCGACTGCTTCGTCCGGCCCTCGGTCTCACAGATCGAGTTCCAGTGCGCCAGCGCCTCTCGGTTGCCCAGCTCGTCGAGGATCTTCGTGACGGCCTTCTCGTCGCGCATCAGGATCCACTGAGCAACCGCTTCCATCTCGCGGCCCGTGTTCGACGCGGCGAACAGCAGCGGTGCGATCAGCCTGCTCCCCCAGCGTCGCCCAGAGCCTGCTGATCGTTGGAGGTGACCTTTTCGACCTGCGATGAGTCGCCGATCTGAGCGGCCGATTTCAGCGCTCCGGGGTAGGTTCGTGAATCCTCCAGGATGGGCCACTGGCAGGTCGGGAACGGTGTCGCTCCGGTGGGGTCGAACACCCACACCGGCCCCTCCTTGCGTCGCTGCGCGATCGTCAGGGCCGTCGCGTCGGCCTTGACCGATGTCACCACCGCTGCGCCCTTCCAGCGCAGGACCGTCGGGACGACGTACCGCGCCGTCTTGCCCATCCCCGTCGGTGCGATCACCATCACCGACCCCAGGGGAGGCATCGCCACGAGTTCGGTCGTCGAGGCGACCAAGCACCGCCCGATCGGTGAGGCGTTCGTGGACGATCAACTTGGCGACGTCCTTCGGGCGCGCCCACCGCTTGGAGAAGTGTCGCTGGCGTTCGATGTCGTCGCCCTGCCCGTCGCCTGACACCTGGCTTCGGCCATAGACGATGAGTACCAGGACTCCGATCACTACTGCCGCGACGAGCGCAGCCGTCATCGACGCGGTCACCGGTCCGCCTCCTCGAGCGTGAAACTCGTCCTCCTCGAGCAACACAGTGCCCTCCGACGCACTCACGCCATCAGGCGGGCCGCCGTCCGCGGCCGGCGTTCCCAGGCTTCGCGCGGCCAACCATCGCGGCGTCGGAGTCGGTCAGATCTCGCTCCAGGCTGGAACGCACGTGCCGCACCAGCCGCGGCGGCTCCGAGCCGATCCGCATGATCTGGACACCCTGCTCGAGGTCGCGCAGCGTCTCCGCGATGCTCGCGGGGAACCCGTACTGCTCGATCACCGCCCGGATGTCGTCGGTCTTGTCCTGCCGGTAGACGTGCACGATGCCGGCCTCCTTGACGAGCGAGATCGCGTCGGTGTGCGACGGGATGTCGCTGAGGTGGTGGATGACGATGACGAAGCAAAGGCCGATGCCGCGAGCGCGCTTCACCAGGGACTTGAGCATCCCGGCGACCGTGACGCTTCCAGCGCCGTCGAGGGAGTTGGTGTGGTAGCCCTCCTCCAGCAGGATGACCCGCTGGCGCGACCCCCGTGCCGACCAGACGCTCGAGAGGAACGAGCACACGAGCATCATCACCAGCGACAGGGCTGGCGAGTTCTCGGGCAGGCTCGCTGGTGTCGAAGACGAGCATCGGGGCGTCCCAGTTGATGTCCTGGGAGGTGTCGGCGTCGACGAGCCCGGAGAGGTCGCCCTGCACGAACCGTTGCAGGTCGAGGGCGAGGTCGAGACCCCACATGACCATGTCGTTGCTGTCGACGGTCTCGCGCGTCTTCAGGCTCGGGTGCGGGATCGCGGAGTCGCTGGGGTCGAACAGCGCTTCGATGACGTCGTGCAGGTTGGCGTAGCGGCCCTCTGTCTTCGCCTTCGCGATCGCCGTTCGGTGCGCCGCCGCGAGCGCGGCGCGCTCCTTGGAGGTGAGCTTTGCCGTGCGCGTACTCGGCCGCGAGCACGAGGAGTCTCGTCCTGGCCGACGACGCCCTCCTCGGCGATGCTGCTGAGCGAGAGTCGCGGGTCCAGGAGGTTGATGGATCGGCCACCCTGACGCGCGAAGCGGATCACTTCGCCGCCGACCGCCTCAGCCTGCCTCGAAGTACTCGCCGCGGCCCTCGCGGCCGTCGGCCTGCTGCTTCTTGCGGTCGAACGCCGCGACCTGCTTGCCCATCGCAGCCTGGCGATTGCCGTACTGCGTCATCGTGAAGGACGTCTTGCCCGAGCCGATCGCGCCCATCACGACAACGGCCGCGCTCGTGATCCTCTTCTGGTCGTAGAGGATGTGCGGGTCAGGCTGAGACCGCGTTGTTCGTCAGCACGTCGATGCCGACCGGTGGGCCGGCGAGCGGTGGGTGCGTCGTGACCAGCGCCGGGTTCAGGACCTCGGCTTGCCTCGTGGAGGTGAAGATCGTCGGCTCATGGATCCGGTGCCAGCCCAGGAGCCGGCGCAGTGCCGACGGCTGCGCGCCGACGTGCCGCACCGTCAGCGCCGACGGCCCGCCCTGCAGGACCGCCTTCGTGGCCAGGCCGGCGTCACCGATCAGCGGTCCGGAGCCCGACAGCGGTCCTCGCTCCGCTGCTCGCTGCTGCTCCGCCACCCGTGCCCGACGGCGTCGGACGCTAGGGGGCACGACGATCTTGTAGGCGACACCGCCGACCGTCGCCAGGACGCCGTCGGTCGACCCGCCGACGGAGGCCTGCGTGCCCGCCTTGCGCCGCTTCCCCGCCGCCTCCGGGCGCTGTCCGCTGGACTTGGGCGTCGTGCTCACAGCCCCTTCACCCCTCGGCCCAGGGGCAGGACGGTGAACATGGCCAGATCGTGCGCCTTGTCGTACCAGCGCAGCCTCTGGATCTCCATCTCATCGGCCGCACCCTCGACGACACTGCGCGCGTCCTCGAGCTCCTGGGGCGACCCCGCCGAGACGAGCACCCGGACCGCCGGCAGGCAGCCGGCTGCAGCCGACCGGAGATCGCTCAGGACCCGCTCGGCCGCGCTGGCCTGCTCCTCGGTCTCCCCGGTCGAGACCTGACCACGCTTTGCCTGCCCGTGCAGCGACGCCGAGTCCAAGGTGAGCGCGACGGCCGCCCGCTCACGGGCGACCGATCGCGGCAGCAGCCTGGTGCTGCGCGCGGACCGTGCGGATCACCGCACGGTCGGTGTCCGTGACGAGCCCTTCGAGCCACCGCGAGTGCACTCCTCGCAGCGGCCAACCATCCATCGGGATGCTCGCCACCGCGTGGAACCACTGCCCCGCTGGGCCGGCCTCCACCTTCAGCGAACGGCCGTCGGGCCCGTAGTCGTAGCCGAAGAAGGCGAAGGCGTCCGCCATGGTCTCCAGCCCCTCGACGTCGTCGATGGCGTAGGCTCGGCACGTACAGGTGTCGGATGTAGGCGCCGAGGCGTCGGGCGCTGAGGACGTCGCGTACGTCGTAGCCGGCGCGCATGAGCCGTTCGGCGATCTGCCGCAGCGCCTCGGTGCCGGCGTCGACCACGCCGGCGAGGTCGTCGCGGCCGTAGGCCTTCTTGTGCACCTCCGGCAGCGGCATCCGCACGGTCACGAAGGACCGGTAGGCTCTCCGAGTCTGCGTGCCCCGACCTCCGCCAGGCTCCTCCATCGACTCGCGCAGTGCGGGGGCGATGTCGTCGGCCAGCAGCCCTCGCACGTGGTCGTGATACTCCCCGGGGTCTGTGGCCAGCACCCGGGTGTCGATGTCGAGTCTGGTCGACGGGCAGCCGCGGGGATGCGGCTGCCCTGGTGATCCGGCCGAACCGGACGCCCTGGTCGTTGATCTCGTGGGTGGCTCGGATGCCGTCGCCTCCCCCGATCACCTCCAAGACGCCGGTGAAGTGGCCATGAGCGAAGCCCTTGCGCGGATCCG